>JAKQOF010000031.1 GCA_029565375.1 bacterium | reverse complement strand
CCTAGATGACATTAGCGAACTAGAACACTGGATCGAAATCGCCGTCCGTGATGGCCTCGCAAAGGCTCAAGAAGTAGCAGCCGAGAAAATGAAGCCGTTGATGGGCGGTCTTGGCAGCCTTGGGCTGTAGGAGACTATTTTGGCACAGTTACTTCCGTCAGCATTAGTTGATGCTATCGAAGAGCTTGGACGCTTACCAGGTGTCGGTGCACGAACAGCAGAACGATACGCAAATTTTCTTTTGAAAGCTGATGTTCGAACGAGTGAGAAGCTCGCAGCAGCTATCAACAACCTCCATACCGGCGTCAAAAGCTGTCCGGTCACGTTTGCGTTAATTGACGCAGAAGAAGATGTGTCCAGCCTCTATAGCGACTCTGACCGCAATAAACAACTTGTTGCTGTTGTTGAAGAGCCGCTAGATATCATTGCTTTGGAGCGCACCGGTCAATATAACGGAACGTATCACGTGCTGGGTGGAGCGATTAGCCCAATTGACGGCGTAGGGCCAGAGCAACTACACATTCCCGAACTGCTGAAACGCTTGAAGGATGATGCGGTCGAAGAAGTGATTATTGCTACCAACGCCAGCGTCGAAGGCGAGTCGACCGCGCTCTTTTTGCAGCGTCACATTATTGATGAAGGCATTGAGCTAAAGATGACACGACTTGCACGTGGTATTCCTGTTGGCGTTGACCTTGAATACGCAGATCAAATAACCTTATCCCATGCGCTTGAGGGGAGGCGCGCATTATGAGCAACATTATTCGACTACCTGGACTTATTGATATCCATGTTCATCTTCGTGATCCTGGACAAACCGACAAAGAAGACTTTACGACTGGCACCAGCGCTGCCTTGGCTGGTGGCTTTACGACAGTCGTTGATATGCCGAACAATGCACAGCCAATCACCACGATCGAACGACTGAATGAGAAACGTCAGATTGCTCGCACAAAAACCGTTTCAGACATTGGCTTTTATTATGGATCACTTGGTGACAACCTCGATACGTTTGAAGAAGCTGCCAAACATGCAATTGGATTAAAGCTATACCTGAACAACACAACCGGTGGCTATTTGTTGGACGCAAAGCACCTACGCGAGATCTACGCCGCGTGGCCGAAAGAAAGCGTCGTGCTACTTCACGTTGAAGAAGATGTGATTGATATCGCTATTGAATCACTTCAAGGTCTGGATCGACCCGTGCACGTCTGCCATATGCCGAGTAAGGCCATCTTAGAGAAAATTATTATCGCCAAGCGACAAGGTTTGCCTGTCACGTGTGGCGTCTGTCCTCACCATATGTTCCTCACTAACGAGGACTTAGACCGTTTGGGGGTCTATGGTGATATGCTGCCATCACTGAAGACAAAAGAAGATCAAGAATACCTGTGGGAACACTTGGACGATATCGATATCTTTGAGTCTGACCACGCTCCGCACACAGACGAAGAGAAAAAGGCTGGCGCACATGGTGTACCGGGCCTTGAGACAACACTACCGCTATTACTCACGGCCGAAAAGCAGGGCAAGATTACCCGCGAGCAAATCATCGACAAATGTTTCACCGCACCTGCTCGCATTTTTAATCTACCGACTGACGACGATACATATATTGAAGTTGACCTGGATGAATATGTTATTAGTAACGAAGACTTACTGACAAAATGTGGTTGGTCACCATTTGCAGGTCAAACAGTCAATGGAAAAGTAAAAAACGTCTATATCCGTGGTGAATTAGTGTTCCAAGACGGCAAAGTTCTCGCTCCTCCTGGATCAGGCCGAGTACTTTAAAGCGTCGCTTTAATATCGCGTGCTAAGTACTGGTTCCACATTGCACCAGTCACAGATTGAACAAGATTTGCGCCTGCTTTTCGATACTCGTGAAACTCTGCTGGGCTCATGACACCTCCAACGCCGATAATTTCGTATGTATATCCTTTTTGCGTACGGAGTGCATCCAGACGTTGTACCATATCAAGTCCCGCCCATGAGATTCCAGCTCCACAAATACCACTACGGAGTCGTCCTTTGCCAGGAAGCGCTTGCGTGCCGTCCTCTTTAACAATCTCGCCTGCGAGTGTATTGATTGAACTGATCGCACCAACATATGGACTAACTTTCTCGACGATTGTCTCCAGTAGCTCTTGCTGCTCGGGTGCATAGTAGCCAACCTTGATAATCAGTGGGGTGTCACCAATAGCTTCTTTAGTGAGCTTGCATATCTCGTATACTGCATCAACCGAGTAACAAATAACACCTTCGCTAGCGACATTGGGACACGATAGGTTAATTTCGATAACCTGCGCACCGGCGTCTTTTGCTTCACGTGCAGCGACGGCAAAGTCATTGTAGTACTCAGTCGCAGTCATGCCTTCACGTATCGTACCGACAACGCTCATAATAAGCAGTTGTCCTGTACCAGCACCCTGCAAAGCCTTAGTAAGGTCGTCTTGCCAAACGGTAGGGCCGTATGACGGCACACCAAATGAATTGGTAATTGAAAGTTCCTTCAAATCTGTTGGATACTCTTTACGAACAACAAATGGCTTTTTTAGACGGTCGAGCGTGATATCACCAGTCACGTCGATAGGAAGAACATTCGGAAAGGGATTACTAGGGAACTCACCAGAACGCTGCGTTTTATAGACGACCACGTCGTAACCAAGCGTAAAAGCGGCGTTTGTGTGACGTGACGTTGGTAAAGAGCCTGCAGCAATACCGAATGGTGATTGTACAGGAAAGCCCAGAAACGTAAATTGTGACTTGATACTACCATCACGATAGTCTTTTTGATCCATATTGAACGGGCCGTTGGCATAGTTATCTTCAAATGTGCGAGCAGGATCATAGAATAAAGCTTCAGTCATGCCTATTAGTATACTACACAAAACACTGTCGCATAACAGAGACCGACTCAGGGTCGACAAGCCTCTGTCTAATTGACGCAGAGCTTTAGCTATTGTAAAATACCAATCATATTAATCTGTTTGGGAAGAGGCGAGTTCAATGATACGACCGACATTTGAAAATCCAGCTGAGCGAATTATGGTTGCCCTTGATGTTGATGAGTTAAGCCAAGCTAGAGATATAGCTATTAGCGTTCAAGGTCTGGGAGTAACTCTCAAGATTGGTAATCAATTGGGGACATATGAGGGCTGGCAATCTGCAGTCGCCTTTGCTAATGAGTTTGATGCAAAGATTTTTACCGATACAAAGTTTAAAGATATTCCAGAAACAGTCAAAAAGTCATCACGCGCAATTACACGTCATCAGCCAGATTTTTTTAATATTATGGCTGATAATAATCCTGCAGCACTTGCAGCAGCAGTTGAAGGTCGTGACAAAGCCGTGTCTGAGTTTAGGCTCAACAAGACTCCTATTCTATTAGGAGTGACCGTATTAACGTCCATATCAAACGAAGAGTCAATCAGTATCTATGGCGCCGACTCTGCAACAAAGGTACAACAGTTTGCAACAGCTGCTGCCGAGGCAGGTATCGACGGAGTAGTGTGCTCGCCTGAAGAAGCGGAAATGCTTAGGACTGACCCAGCAACAGCAGATCTCTTGCTTGTAACACCAGGTATTCGTCCAGCATGGGCTCAGGCGGGTGATCAAAAACGCGTTATGACACCCCGTGAAGCTGTTGATAATGGTGTAGACTACATGGTTATTGGTCGACCAATAACGCAACCTCCAGCTGCAATTGGTACACCGCGTGATGCTATACTAAAAATTATTGAAGAGATAAGTTAAGGAGCCTATATGTCGTTAGTATCAGCACAAACAGTCGAACGAGTTGCAAGCGCAATGTACGAAAGCCAGCTTCTTAAGTTTGGCGAATTTACACTCAAAAACGGCACAGTATCGCCGTTCTATATCGATCTTCGTCAGGCACAGTCGTTCCCTGATACATTTGCAGCAATTATCGACGCGTACAGTGAAATGCTGGCTGATACAGACGAGTCGGTCTTTTTAGCAGGCCTTCCTGAGGCAGCGACTCCATTTGCTGCAGCTACTGGATACAAACTCCACAGAAAGCTCGTCCAGCCACGCAAAGTAGTCAAAGACCATGGCACAAAAAGCTCAGTTGAAGGTGCCTTTGCTGAGGGCGATAGAGTCGTACTGATTGACGACCTCATTAACACAGGTGAGTCGAAACTTGAGGCGATCGACCAAGTTGAGGCGGCCGGGCTTGTTATTGATAAATTTATTGTCCTTGTCGACCGCGAGCAGGGTGGACCTGCTATTATTCGCGATGCCGGATACACGATTGAAGCAGCATTTGGTATCTCAAGCCTGATTGAAAGCCTTCATACCCAGGGTAAGATTGACGATAAGCAATATCATACTGTGCTCGATTTTATTAAAAATAAATCG
>JAKQOF010000041.1 GCA_029565375.1 bacterium | reverse complement strand
AACCGCATACTGTTATCAATGGGTTCGATGACGACATCACAAAAAAGTACAACCTTGCTGACGACAGCTACGGCGACCCGACCAAAGAAGGTCGCGTGATCTCAGCCGAGTTTGACGACTTTTGGGTGGTTACCGTCTATACACCTAACTCTAAAGGCGACTTGTCTCGCATTGATCTGCGTAAAAACAAGTGGGATCCAGCCTTTTTAGAGCACGTTAAAAGCCTTGAAGCATCAAAGCCCGTCGTCTTTAGCGGCGACCTCAACGTTGCCCACAGCGAGATTGACCTAGCTAATCCCAAAGCCAATGTTGGCAAACATGGCTTTACTAACGAAGAGCGCGAGGGCTTTGACGCGTTCGAGGCCGCTGGCTTTGTAGACACCTTTCGCTCGGCCCATCCCGACACGACTGAGGCCTATACCTGGTGGACACACTGGGCAAATGCTCGTGCCCGAAACGTCGGGTGGAGAATTGATTATTGGCTGGCTAGCAAGGGTATAGCTGATCGTATCGTATCGGCCAACATACATCCAGACGTCATGGGTTCCGACCACTGCCCAGTTAGTATCGAGATTGCGGATGAGTAGGAAATTCGCCGTCTTTGATATCGACGGAACAATCTTTCATTGGCAATTCTTTCACGAACTATTTGACGAATTGATTGACGCAAACGTGGTTGAGCAATCTGTCGCTCAGCCAGTTCTTGACGATCGCAAAAAATGGCGACAGGGGACAATCGACTGGAACACGTACGAGCAAGGCCTCGTCCATGCACTCAACACTGCCATTATTGGTATCGACAAATCCCTCCTTGAAAACATATCCGAACGCATCGTCACCACCAAAGGCAAAGTCCTCTACCATTACACACGTAATTTGTTAAAAAAGTTACAAGACGAGGGCTACTTTACGATTGTCATCAGCGGATCGCAGCAAACACTTGTCGAACGCTTTGCCCAAACCTACAACGTCGACGTTGCCCTTGGTCTTGATTATGAATTTAAAGATGGCAAACTGGCATCTATCAAACAAGAGATCTACGGCAAAAAAGACGCTCTCTTAAAAGACGTCGTTGCCACACACGACCTCGATTGGAACGACTCTTATGCAGTTGGGGACTCGCTTGGTGATAGCCTGATGCTAGACCTGGTCACACACCCCATTGCCTTTAATCCAGACACAAAGCTGCTTGCACTCGCCCAAGAAAAAGGCTGGAAGATCGTTATTGAACGAAAGAGTATTGCGTACACACTCGAGCAAAATAGCGACGGTCAATACGTCCTTTCTTAGGCACAGTTCACAGATGTCAAATTGACTTTTTGACTTCTTTTTGTTATAATAGTAATTAAGATTAGTCTCGTACCCCACAATTCGACAAACGGAAGAGGTCCACTCGCATGACCGGACATATACACCACAACCCTGATGGGTCAGTTGTCTTGATCCCATCTTCAACCAAGATAGATGAAGAGTCTACTGTCTTCATTCACCCCAGGGCAACAATCGGAGAGGGTGTCACTGTCGGCGCTGGATCGATTATCGGACCGCGCTCGACGGTCGGCGACCAAGCCGTACTTGAAGAGAAAGTGACCCTCGAGAGAGAAGTTACTGTCGGGCCGCGTTCCTGGCTGGGACATCACAGCATACTGCGCGCTGGTGCTGCGGTCCACAATGACTGCAAGACAGGTGCGTATGTACAAGTCGGTGAAGGCACAGTAGTCAAAGACGGATCAATCGTCGGCGACTACTCAGTCGTCGAACAGGATGTCATCGTCGGCGAGGGAACTCGCATCAACGAACGTTCCCTTGTTAAGCGCTTTGCTCGACTTGGTAACGACGTCACTGTCGCGCGCCACGCAACGGTATCCGTCGCCATGCACGTACCGAACGGTGACCTCGTGGCGCGATAAAACCCTGCCAACTCCG
This sequence comes from bacterium, assembly GCA_029565375.1. GTDB lineage: Bacteria > Patescibacteriota > Saccharimonadia > Saccharimonadales > Saccharimonadaceae > UBA1547. The sequence goes on along the minus strand of JAKQOF010000041.1, from coordinate 1,181 downwards.
TCCATCGATAGGTCACCTAATCTCGCGCCCACGCGATGCGGTAGATTCCCGGAAGGGCGTCCCGTTTCACACGGGGCGCTCTTCTTTTGCTACAATGACACACATGGAACATCCGTATTGGTCCAAACAAACCCACGACAAACCACTATATCCTGATATCGAGTGGTCCAAACCCGAGCAAAAATCGCTGTCGGGTCGTTTAGCCATTATCGGTGGCAACAAACTTGGCTTTGCGGGAGTGGCCGAAAGTTACCAAGTCGCTTTGCAAACAGGAGTAGGGGAGGTACGAGTACTTCTTCCTGATGTCCTTCGTAAAACAATACCGACGAGTATCACCGATACTATCTTTGCGGCCACCAATCCATCCGGCAGTCTGGCGCGTGACGGGCTGACCGAAATGAAAGCAATTGGCGCCTGGGCAACTGGAGTCCTATTAATCGGCGATGCCGGACGCAACAGTGAGACAGCGATCGTATACGAAGATTTTATTCATGACTATCAAGGACCGCTCACTATTACCCGCGACGCGGTTGACCTTATCAAACACAGCAGTCAAACAGTCATTGAACGCCCGGACACATTGTTGATCGTGTCCTTTGCGCAGCTGCAAAAGCTATTCCAATTAGTGTACTATCCAAAGGTCTTAACCTTTAGTATGCAACTCACCAGTTTGGTTGAAGCACTGCACAAATTTACCATCACGTATCCTGTATCCATCACGGTCCTCCATAAAGACCAACTGCTTGTGGCGAGCGGAGGAGACGTCACCTCAACACCATGGGAAAACCCAATGGCCATTTGGCGCGGTAACACGGCAGCCAAAGCAGCCAGTTATTGGTTGTGGAATCCAAGCAAAGTGATGCAGTCCGTAACAGCCTCACTACTCTAAAGGTACAGGTAAGCCTTTGGTAAACTTTCTTTTGTTATCCCCTGGAGCCCGCGTCTTTCCTGTGCCGGGGCCAGTGAAAGACCCGGCGTGAAGCAGGATAATAAAAGAAAGTTGATCAACAGGCGAGCAATAGAAGCAGCATTATGTAACTTCTGGTACCGCGAACCGGACTTGAACCGGTACGTCCCGAAGGACACAAGATTTTGAGTCTGGCGTGTCTACCAATTCCACCATCGCGGCACAAGATGTAACATAAATCGCTCTCACTACGCACGAAAACCGTAAGCGTAAT
>JAKQOF010000035.1 GCA_029565375.1 bacterium | reverse complement strand
TGGTAGCGACGTGATAGTTCGCTATCATCAATAACAATCTTGGGTGGCTCAACAATTACACGTGCCTCGCCTATAGTCACAGAAGAATCAGCCAACCATGCCGGGGTATGAAACGCCTGGCCAGTAATCGCCGCAACTTCTCGTGCGAACCCAATAATACCAAATGCATCAGGACGGTGAGTCAATGACTTGTTTTCTATATCCAACAAATAATCGTCAAGCTGATACAACGCAGCAAAGCTATCGCCAGGCTTTACGTCAGGTAAATTAATCTCGACAATACCGTCGTGACTATCGCCAAGCGCAAGTTCACGAGTGCTGGCCAGCATGCCATTGCTGACAGTTCCACGGAGGTTTTTTGCAGTCAAAACAAACGGTTCCACGTCATTAAACGTCTCTGGAACAATCGAACCGACCGGCAACCAAGCAGCAAAAATGCCCTCGCGCGCATTCGGTGCGCCACATACAACTTGTACAAGTCCATTCGCGTCACGTTCAACATCTTTTGCCACACCGCCGTCATCAATCTTTGTCAGGTTCAAATGGTCAGTGCCCTCAAGCGGCGCGCATTCCACAACCTTTACAATCAGTACATCCTTGTACTTTTGCCCCAAATCAACAACACCTTCGATTTCAACCAAACGCGCACCAATGATCGTCGTGAGTTCTTCAATCGAAATGCTAATATCTGTGAATTGCTTTAACCAGTTAACTGAAATAATCATGAGTCGTCCCTCTGTCTACTACTATATAGCGCTACGCTCTCGTAGGCTACAAGTACATCTTTAACATACGGCACGGTATTATCAGGCAAATTATTGATATCAAACCAGTCCAGTCCACCGCATTTCTCGGGCTCTTGGTTTGTGACTTCTCCCTGCCAGTCTTTCACTTCAAAGAAAATATCAATATACTCGTCGTCCGGCTTATCGCTCAGTCTGTGCATAAGGTAGACGAATCTTAATTGATCAACTCGCAGTTCAATACCACTTTCTTCACGAGCCTCACGAATCGCTCCCTCTTCTGTCGATTCACCTGCTTCAACATGGCCTGCAACCAAGCTATAGAATCCATCCCGGTATCCTGTATTTTTGCGAAGCGACAACAATACTTCATTCCCGCGTCGTGGAATGATATAGGCGGCTAGCTTTACTTTGTGCTTGTCGCCGCTCATACAAACTTCCTCAGAAAGCCAAGTTTGCCTGACTCAAAATGGCGAAGATCCTCAATGCCATACTTCAACATCACCAATCGCTCAACGCCACAGCCCCATGCAAAACCTTGGTACTTCTCTGGATCAACACCAGCTTCTTTTAAGACATTCGGATGGATCATCCCACAGCCCATCATCTCCAGCCATTCGCCAGGTTTACCACCTAGTGCTGCTGGTTTTTCAATCAAGAATTCAAGTCCTGGCTCGACAAACGGAAAGTATCCAGGCTGCGTCTTAATCTGTAGAGCCTGCCCATAATACGACTCAAAGAATGACCGCAAGACGCCCAACATGTCACCAAGCGTCGCCTTGTCACTGACAAATACGCCTTCTACCTGGTAAAACGTATGTTCGTGTGTTGCGTCGACGTCTTCGTTTCGAAATACACGGCCATAACTAATAGATGCGATGTGTCCGCCGGCCTCTAGCTTTGCTTTGCCAGCTTTAATAATTCGATTTTGCATGGTTGACGTGTGTGCGGGCGCGATCAAGCCTTCTTCGGTACGAAAGGTATCATAACCATCGCGTGCCGGATGATTCTCGGGAAAGTTAAGGCTACCAAACATGTGAAAGTCGTCGTCAATTTGTCGTGATTCAACCGCCTCAAAGCCCATGCGTGTAAAAATATCGACAACGACTTCAAGCTCTTTCGTGAGCGGATGTTGCGTGCCTTGTTCGGTTGGCAAAAGTTCGCGTGGTCCCGTGTTCACGTCCCAGGGCGCTGTTACATCAAGCGTCTGCACGACTGCATCGTCTAACATCGCCTCACGATCAGCAACAGCTGCCTCTAATGCAACCTTCAAATCGTTAACCGCTTTGCCGTACGCGCTACGCTCTTCGGGTGCAAGGCTGGACAGTTGTCCATACAATGCTTTGATCTCACCAGATTTTAACACCTCGCGAGGTGTGTCGCTGGTGGCTATCTGGGCAACAAGACTATTACGAACATCTTCAATACTTTGCATAACTGCTATTCATTATACGTTACAAGAGACAATTATCAGAGAAAAACAACTACTGGCTGACAACGAATACAAATATGCCCAGGCCAATACCTGCAACAACGACGACAGCAAGCGCAACGATGGTCCACAAGTGATTTTTCTTCTTCGGTGTGACGACCGCACCTGGAGTCACAACTGGTGTTGGTGCAGGAGCAGGAGCGATATACGGAGTTGGCTGCGCAGACGGGGTAGGAGTGACAGGAACTGAAGCTGGTGTTTGTGCAGGTGCGCTAGCTGTAGATTCAACCCCAGGTGTACCTAGAGTGTCTTCGTTAAAGTAAGGTTCGTCGGTACCTGGTTCTTGCTCGACAGGTTCTTGAGGTGGTGTCTGCTGTGGTTGTGTGTTTGGATCCATGCGTCGTATCTATTCTCCATTATTGGTTATGGTTACGCCCATTTTACCCTTTCATGCTGGCAATCGTCAACCATACGATCCCGCCCACAAGAACAAGTCCAACGACAATCCATATCCATAGCTTACCTGTCGTTGAGGTCGTGTCCTTCAGATACTGCGAATCTGTAACGCCATCAGGCAAATCAGCTGTGGCCGTTTTTTGCTTGTTGCGTTCTTGAAGCTCAGCCACCAAACGCTTTTGTAGCTCTGTTCTGGTATCGTTTTGATGTATAAATAATGACATTCCATCATTATAGCACTCGTAGTTTACATAGTTGCGGTTATGGTATACTATAACCATGTTTCACTTAAGGAGGAAAATACATGGCTACTAAAAAAGCTGCCCCGGCCGTCAAAAAATCGACTGCCAAAACGTCCGTCAAAAGTACAAAAACAACAAAGACATCAACCGTAAAAGCTGTTGCTGCTGTCAAGCCATCAAGCTTGACAGCAGCAACAGCTTTTACGGTTGATGTCTTTGTTGTTTTTGTACTTTTGACGGACGTTTTGGCAGTCGAAAGTACAAAAACAACAAAGACATCAACCGTAAA
>JAKQOF010000125.1 GCA_029565375.1 bacterium | reverse complement strand
TTGCCTGACCAGTTCTCTGTAGCGGGTGATACACAGATCATTACACAACCTGTTAAGATAACGACGCTGACACCCGACTATCCTGCGCAGAAGGCTGGATTAAAGGCAGGTGACACAATTGTACGATTTGACGGACAAGACGTGTCAACGGTACAAGGACTTATCGACTTAACGAAGACTGTAAAAGGTGAGACGGTTGATGTTGTATATATACGGGGCGGTGTTGAGTCAGTCGTTGCTGTGTCACTGCGTGACGCTGAAACAGGAAGTATCTTTGGTGCTGGGTTGGGGCAAAGTGAACGTATGCGCGCAACATGGTCGGCACCAATCGTTGGTGTAGTGACGGCAGCTCAGTTTACGTGGGCAACACTATCTGGCCTCGGTAATCTTGTCGCAAATTTGGCGACTGGTCTTGTTGCACAGCTGAGTACGAATGAAACAACACGTGCGCAGGGAAGTGAAAATCTCGCAGCCGTTAAGGACAGCGTCGCTGGCCCTGTTGGTATTTTGGGAACAATTTTCCCAGCAGCTGAACAAGTCGGTCCAACGCAACTTATCTTTTTGACCGCTATTATATCGCTGACCCTCGCAGTTATGAACATTCTGCCGATTCCTGCGCTGGATGGTGGGCGATGGTTTGTCACAGCGTTATTCAGAGTGCTACGAAAACCGCTGACAAAAAAGCGTGAAGAAAATATTCAGGCAACGGGCTTTATGATTTTAATTGGGTTGGTCATTTTGATCACTATCGCCGATGTCACAAAACTCTTCTAGAATATCCCAAGAACTGCCGGCGGATGAGTCCGTTAGCCAACCGCGCCGTGTCTCGTCACGTAAATGGTGGCTCATTATTGCTTTGCCAGCATGGGTATTTGGTAGTTTTATTGTTGCTCAGCTGCTTGCTGCGGGACTGCTGTGGGTACTACATGCAGTTGGTGTGCCACTAGGAAGCCTTAACGAAAGTGTGCTCAATAGTATTTTTGCAGTTGTTATCTATGGCCTCACACTCGCACTTGTGATTGGCTTGCCGTGGCTGATAAAAAAACGACGGATTAGCAGAATTGACTTAGGTATAGGACGTTTGCCAAATTGGACTGATATTTGGATGACACCAATTGCAGTAGTGGTGTATTTCATTTTGTCGAGTATCTTGATACTAGCCGCAACGACGTTTTTGCCGTGGTTTGACGTTGGACAAGCACAAGATACGGGCTTTAACGGTTTGAGTCAGCGTTATGAATATATCCTAGCGTTTATCACGTTGGTGATTTTGGCACCGATTGCAGAAGAGGTGCTATTTCGAGGGTACTTGTTTGGACAACTGAAGAAGTACATTCCCGTGTGGATAGCGGTGCTGGTAACGAGTCTACTGTTTGGTGCGGTGCACGGTGCGTGGAACCTAGCGTTTGATACATTTGCCCTCAGTATTATCTTGTGTTTGTTGCGTCTCAGTACGGGAAGCATATGGGCACCGATCCTTGTTCATATGACAAAAAACGCAATTGCGTTTTACATCC
>JAKQOF010000121.1 GCA_029565375.1 bacterium | reverse complement strand
TATAGTCACCTTTCACGTATGCATCGAGGCCTGCTGACCAATCATCAGATACACCGCCTGCCTGCAAACGAATGCCGTTTTTATCAAGAAGCGCCTTGATGTCAGCAATGTCACGCACCTGACCGTCACCATAACACTTTAAATCAGGACATTCTAATACACTGTAGGTATTCAGGCCGATTTGCTCTCCGGAGTCATTAATGGCTGGACCGCCGCTATTGCCCTGGCCTATTGGTACTGTCGTTGCAATGATATTGCGTCCACCAACATTCGCGTCTTTCGTTATTCCTTTTACTTTCCCCTGAGTAATGCTTGGTATCTGTTGGGTAAGTTCACTATCAACACCGTTAATTGCCGACGGAAAGCCAATTGCCGTTAACTGATCGCCAGGCTTTACGGTCTCAATGCTACCCAGGCGAATAAACGGAAAAGAGCCCTCAGCTTTTAGCAAAGCAACATCCGAACTTGTAAACTGACCGCTCGCAAGCGCCGCGTCTGAGGTTGCTTCATCGAAATCTTGGTCAATAAGCGTCGCCTCAATCACGGTCTTACCAAAGCGAAGATCTAATCGATTATCAACTTCATCGATCTGAATCGGAATATTTGATAGTTGCACAGCGTACTGCATTGTCGCAGCACTCGCGGAGAACTGGCTATCTGGTATCAAGTCGATTGTCGCATCGAACGCCTCTTGAGCACCCGCTTTTTCAGCTGCCATGTCACTCTTGAGTACCTTACTTTTCGCGCTGCTTATATAGCGGTTCGTTACAAGAAAGCCCAAATACGCATCAATATCCTCCACGCCTGTTAGCGACTCGACAAAGGCTTTTTTAGGATTGACTGTTGCCACGTGCCCACTTGTCGCGATATAGCCGTCACTTGATATAAAAGAACCGCTACCGACTTTACCGCCGCAGCGATCGTCGAATGCTACGTTTGACTTGGCTGATTGCAGCGCAATATCAGCACAGTACATTGCCACAATACGAACGACAGACGGCTGGTTTTTCGCAACAACGGTCACGAGTGTCGCTGGATCAAGAGCAGAAGGAACATACGACGTATCTTCGGGTAATGAAAATTTTTGCTGAGCCTCTAGCAAAATAGTGACGTTATCGAGCGCCAGCTGCTTACTACGAGCAGCCGTTTGCTCTATATTGTAGTTTATTAGCGATACGGTCAGGGCAAGCAAGCCTGCTGCGACCAAGCCTAAACCAACGACAGCAAGCAAGCTTCGCTTGAGTTTGTGCGTTATATGACCATGAGGAATAGGCGTTACCATACTACAGCTAGCGTAGCATAAGCGATATGTTTGTTACATCTTTTTTCGGATGTCAGCAATGACATCGCGCAGGTCTGCAGCTTTTTCGAACTCTAGGTTTGCACTAGCAAGCTCCATCTGTCCGGTCAGTTCTTTAATAAGGCCTGGATATTCATCTTTTGGAATCTTTTTCAGATTCAACTTCTTTGAGTCGTCTTCTTTTTTCGGAATAATCGAGCGCAAGCCTTCGTCAATCTCCTTCGCGATACTCAGTGGCGTAATGTTGTGCTCGCTGTTGTATGTTGTCTGAATCGTGCGACGACGATTAGTCTCGTCGATTGCCTTTTGCATCGAGTCGGTAATGCGGTCGGCATACATAAAGACGCGACCTTCAAGGTGACGAGCAGCACGTCCAATTGTCTGAATTAACGCATTTGCACTACGCAAAAAGCCCTCTTTGTCTGCATCCATAATTGCCACCATGCTCACCTCGGGCAAATCCAGCCCTTCACGGAGCAAGTTAATACCCACAAGAACGTCGTATACACCCATACGCAGGTCTTTCAAGATATCACCACGCTCGAGAGTATCAACCTCACTATGGATATAGGCGGTCTTAATATTAATTTCCTGCAGGTAGGTCGAGAGGTCTTCGGCCATTCGTTTGGTGAGCGTCGTCACCAACACGCGCTGGTTCTTGGCTGTCCTGTCACGAATCTCTGCGACCAAATCATCAATTTGGCCTTTTGTCGGCCGAATCGTAATCTCTGGATCAATTAGTCCTGTTGGACGAATGACTTGTTGCGCTGGCTCGGGACTGTGAGCCAACTCGTACTCACCTGGTGTTGCTGACACATAAATCGCTTTATTGATATGACGGTCAAATTCAGTAAACGTCAGTGGACGATTGTCCAGCGCACTCGGCATACGAAAGCCATATTCTACCAGGACTTCCTTGCGTGCGCGGTCACCGTTATACATACCCCTCACTTGTGGTAAGGTCATGTGGCTCTCGTCAACCAGCAGCAAGAAGTCATCAGAAAAATAGTCCATAAGTGTTGCCGGCTGTTCGCCTGGCTCGCGATTAGTCAAATACCTGCTGTAGTTCTCGATACCTTTTACAAAACCTGTTTCTTCAAGCATTTCAATATCGTACTTTGTGCGCTGACTCAACCGCTGCGCCTCCAGCAGCTTGTCGTGTTTTTCAAACCATTCCAAACGCTCGACAAACTCTTTTTTGATAGCCTCGATCGCTACCGCCAACTTTTCTTTTGGTGTGACGTAGTGACTACTTGGAAAAATACTAACAGATGTTGGCTCGGCCAATATTTCGCCAGTCAGCGGATCGATGCGCGTCAGACGTTCAACTTGGTCGCCGTAGAACTCAATGCGGTAGGCCACATCGCTACCCGCAGGAAAGATATCAACAATATCGCCACGCACACGGAACGTGCCACGGTGAAAATCAATATCATTGCGTTGATACTGAATGTCGGTCAGCAAGCGTACAAATTTATCTTGCTGACGACGTTCACCAACAACGACATGGATCGACATCGCCTCATACGACTCTGGTGACCCAATGCCGTAAATACAGCTCACACTGGCGACAATGATCGTGTCACGCCTGGTCAGTAGTGCCGTTGTCGCCGCGTGACGCAAACGATCAATCTCGTCATTGATCTTACTGTCTTTTTCGATATAGGTATCGCTACTGGCCATGTAGGCCTCTGGCTGATAGTAATCAAAATAGCTAACAAAGTAATGCACTTCGTTTTCAGGAAAAAACGCCTTAAACTCGCTATACAGTTGAGCAGCAAGCGTTTTATTGTGTGCAAGGACCAAGGTTGGTACTTGTCGATCGGCAATAATATTTGCCATCGTAAACGTCTTGCCGCTTCCTGTCACACCCAAGAGCGTTTGTTCGCGCGTACCACTATCAAGCCCCTCAATAAGTTGAGCAATGGCAGTCGGTTGATCACCAGTAGGTTGGTAGTCTGAAACAAGCTTAAATCTGTCGGTCATTCACTCTATTATAACACTGGTAGCTACTTGTAGCGTAGGCTGGCAAGAATTGATGCAGCTTCCTTGTATCCATCTGTATCAAATGCCTTTGTCGCTTCATCGACGGTCGTGTAGCGTTTTTCAGTCGTGCTGCCTGTTAACGCAAATTCAAATGCACCAGGACCTTCACCTTCCCCGGCGACAGCATAGCGTCCGATGTTAATAGAACTCATAAAGATTCCACAGCGATTGATTGTCTGCTTTGTAGTGTAGTCGGCATTACCCGTCACATATAGCGCTGCAACAAACGAGTTTGTGTCACTCCATGGATATACGACCCTTGCAACCCGGAGGGTATCAAGTGAATAACTTGTTTTAAATCCAGTGAGCTTTGGAATTTCAGTCGAGTCAAGCACATAGACAGGGACTTCAATCGACTCATCACACGCACCACCAATCCCTCCCATGCCAGAGCGAAGGTGCAAAGCAAGGCCACTGACGCTATCTGTCACAGAGAAGTTGTCACCTGTATAGCCTGCTGGCGCTCCGATATCATTTTGGTCATTTTTGGTTACTGCCCATGTGGCGGGGTAGTCAAAACATAGTCGTTCACCTTCAGCACAATATGTCTTCAGTTCAACAGGCGGAGTTGTTACTTGGTCTGATGGTCCGGTAAATGTCTTACCGTCCGTGGTCTTACACTGCTCGGGGTATGTCTCAAGCATGATGCTTCCCGACTGTTTTTTACAATCCTCAAACGAAGCGACAGCAACTGTCGATGTGCCTTTTGACAGGAAGTTATTCCAAAAAACAAATCCCAGTGCCCCCAGAAGCACAACGACCACAACAATAATGATAACAAGAAGTGCACTTCCCTGTTGCGTTGATTGAGTTCGAGTCATGAGCATGTTACCCCATTTATATATAGGCTCATTTAATCAAATACACAGAATAAGCACAAGAGGCATTAGTCCTTACTAGGATATTGATCAGGAGAATACTCTTGGTGCTTGCGGGCATCACCTTCAAAGCCACGGATAATGCGAATAATTTCGTCTACATCATCAGTAATCGTGTACAGCTTTTCATCCTGAGGACTGATCGTGTGATACTTATCATCAAGTGACAATTCGATAAACTTCTCTATTGGTCGCCAGAACGTCTCTCCAACCAAGATAATCGGTGCACGCGGCGCGCGGCCAGTCTGTTCTAGCGTAATAATCTCAAACAATTCGTCGAGTGTGCCGTAGCCACCGGTAAAGTAAATATAGGCGCTCGCATCAAGTGTCATTGCGACCTTACGCGCAAAAAAGTGCTCAAACGTATAGTGGTCGGTCGTGTAGGTATTTAACTTTTGCTCGTGTGGTAACTTGATGTTAAAACCGATGTTGTTACCGCCATTATCATATGCGCCGTGGTTGACGGCTTCCATAATGCCACCACCACCGCCACTGACGAGTGCATACCCTTCGCGAGCCAAGCGACCAGCAACTTCGTATGCTTGCTGACTGGCTGGGTGATCCTGCGGCAACCTAGCTGATCCAAAAATAGTGACTGTTTTCGGATACTTCTCCAAAACATTAAACGCTTCTTCAAATTCATCAACCACACCGTCCAAGCGATGTTCGGCTGCTTTAATAAGCTGTTGTCGAACCTTCAGTGCATGCTGTGATCGTGCATTCTTTAAATGATGAGCACGTTCGACCAGGTGCGCTACCGTCTCGTGTTTATACTCATTTTTCTTCTCACGTTCCTGGATGATTTTCTCTGGCTTTACCAAATCATTGTCCAACTGCTCAAGTACTTGTTTCTTGAGTGTTGGCATTCCCAAGTAACGAGAGAATATCTCGTTCCACAGGCTCTCTCTAAAGTGATAGACATACCGCGTATCAAAGCTTTCACCGTTAGAGTAACTGAGCGCAACGTCAATAATATTAAGTGTCACGGTATCACCGTTAAAGTTATATCCTACCCAGTCACGATCCTGCCAAAACTTCATCTTTGGATCAATGTCATACAGCAATTCTTCCGCACGCCGCCAGTGCA
>JAKQOF010000119.1 GCA_029565375.1 bacterium | reverse complement strand
GTTGGGCCACGAGTTGAACGTGTATCACGATACCAATGGCGATAAGTTATCAGTTGAAAAACACTATCGCTATGACGAAACAGATCAGGGCTTTCGTGTTGTCGAGAACGGTGAATTGGGTGCAGAGCACATAAAATTACTGCGTTTGATCGCAACCAAGCCGCTAAAGACATTGGTGCAAATTGGTGGTGTTGAGTCGATATTACCCGAGTGTTTGATGGTTGCGCGGCAGCACGCGGCGGTATAAAAAGGGGAAGACCCCGTCACTGGCTGTGACGGGGTCGAATGACAACATCCTTTCGTTGCTGAACGAGCGGTTGTTTTGCCTTTTTGCGCGCTTGGATCTCTTGCTCGAGCTTTTCAATCTGCCTGACGACAGAATTGCGTCGGTATCGACCGGGGTCGAGTGCGAGTGCCCACTTGTACATCTTGAGAGCCGCCGGCAAGTCACCTTTGATAACAGCTACCGCTGCGTTGGCTTCCCAGACAGTCGCTTCGACGAGAGAATCGTATCCGTTCGCTTTGCGAGCGAGGGCACGATAGTACCGAGGCGTTTGCGTTGTGAGGGTAACAGCAGACTTGCTGCGCACCGCTGCGACAGCGCAGTTGAGGCAAAACATCAGATCTTTTCTGTACTCGGGAATCTTTTGGTAGCTGGCTGCCACCGCAAGAGCTTTTGAAGGCCGCCCTTCGAGTATGTAGTTATAGATCCGACTTGTTACAGTTGCCACAGAATCCATCGACCACCTTCCTTTCTGTGTTTGGGGGTAGGGAAATGGGAGGAGACTCGAGTATTTATTATATCAGATTATGTTTTTCGTCTCTATTACTGGTATAATTGACCATAATTATGAGCGACAAAAACATCAAGAACGAAAAAATGGAAGCAATCGTAAGCTTGGCAAAACGCCGTGGGTTTATATATCAGGGCAGTGAAGTATATGGTGGGTTATCAGGTACTTGGGACTACGGTCCACTTGGCGTGACGTTAAAGCGTAATATTATGAACTTGTGGTGGAAGATGTTTGTTGACGAACGCGACGATATGTACGGTGTTGACGCGGCGATTTTGATGAACCAAAAAGTATGGCAGGCGAGTGGGCATGTCGATACCTTTACTGATCCTATGGTTGAAGATGCTATAACACACGAAGCGTATCGTGCAGATCATCTTTTAAAAGACGCAGGATTTGATCTTACTGGCGTAGACTTGGATAAAATGAAACAACTGATCAGGGACAACGATATTAAAAGCCCAAATGGCAATGCGTTGCTAGAGCCTCAGACATTTAACATGATGTTTAAAACGATAGTTGGGCCTAGGTACTTTAGCGTCGAGCCGCGAAGAGAAGAATATGTTGACATTGATAAAGTTGGATTCAGGTCAAAGTTAGATAACTCGCAAAGTACGACTTACGCTATACATAACGAAGATCATGAGTTGAGTGGGTTCAACTTTTATGATAAAAATTCAGTAAGTTATTTGCGACCCGAAACTGCACAAGGAATCTTCACGAATTACAAAAACGTCGTTGACAGCTTTTATCCTGATCTGCCATTTGGCTTGGCGCAGCAGGGTAAGGCCTTTCGTAACGAGATTAGTCCACGTGACTTTATTTTTCGTTCGCGCGAGTTTGAACAAATGGAGATTGAATACTTTGTTGATCCAGCTAATTGGGAAGGTGAGTTTGAAAAGTGGGTTGCACGGATTCACGAGTGGACAAATGCACTCGGTCTGCCGACAGAGAATGTCCACGAACTAGAGGTAGAAGAAG
>JAKQOF010000118.1 GCA_029565375.1 bacterium | reverse complement strand
TCGTGATGCTGATGAGCGGTCTACACAGGAACGTGCAGCCATTCTTGGGTTGTCCTACTTTGATTCTCGGGATGTCGAACAGACACTCTCGCTCGTTACAGGCGCACTCGATGTAGAGACCATGCATAAAAATCGGATTGTGCCACTTGTAGAGGGCAACGAGTCTGAGCCATGGCGCTTTGGTATTACGGCTCAAACTCCTCAATCGTATATTACGCAAGTACGAAAGCAGTACGAGGACCTAGGTAAAAATATTGAATTCTTTCTGATAAGTGCGAGTAGTTATCATGTCTTTATGAATCGTTACGATCCACCAAAGACAGTCATTTATGATGACATCCAAATAGCAAAAGAGGGTGATAGCGACACGCTGACGGAGGTTAGTAAAACACTTGATTCCGTTGGTAGCGACGAAGTTTTCGATTACCTCATTGATCAGGCGGACAGACTCGGCGCGAGCGACATTCATATTGAAAATCAACGCACGCACATTCGTATTCGTATGCGTATTGACGGGGCGTTGCATCCAGTGGCAGATTTGGATAATGATCGGTACCGCGTTATATTAGGCGCGCTTGCATCGCGGACAAATATATCAACAGCTGCAACCGAGCCTCAATCGGGACATATGCAAAAGGAAGTGACTCGCGACGGCGCAACACACATGTTGAATCTGCGTGTTGAAACGATTCCGACGATGTATGGTCAGGACGCGGTGCTGCGATTGTTCAATTTTGACGAGTCGATGTTGAATCTGGATTATTTGGGTCTTGGCGCCAGTGAACGAGCCCAAATTGATGAAGTTGTGAGTCATCCAAGGGGAATGGTGCTGGCTGTTGGTCCAACTGGAAGCGGCAAATCAACGACTCTTTATAGCATTATTAATGCACTCAATACGACGGATAGAAAAATTATTACCCTTGAAGATCCGATTGAATACGGCATTCCTGGTATTTCACAGATTCCTATCGACACGACAAACGGGCAAAGCTTTGCTGATGGCCTTCGTTCGGTATTGCGCCAAGACCCCGACGTCGTGATGATTGGTGAAATACGTGACGCTGATACTGCCAAGACAGCTATCCAGGCATCTATTACTGGTCACCTGGTGCTTTCAAGCTTTCATGCTAACTCCACGAGTGCCGCGTTTAGCCGTATGATTGACTTGATTGGCGCTAACCCAATATTTAGCTCTGCGATACGTTTAGTGATTGCACAGCGCTTGGTGCGTCGACTAGATGACGAGACAAAGGAAGCCTATCAGCCAGATGAAGCAACAAAAAAATGGGTGCAGATGGCATTAAAGGATCTTCCTCCGCACGTTGAGAAGCCAGATTTGGAAACCTTTACGCTATGGAAACCAGTTGTGTCCGAGAATTCACCATTTGGGTTTAAAGGTCGTATTGTGATTATGGAACAAATGATTATCAATGAGGGTATTCAAAAATTCCTTCGTGGTGACGTGGCTGAAGTTCATACTGAAGTGATTGAAAAAGCAGCGCGTGAAGGTGGTATGGTAACGCTACTGGAGCACGGCGTGCTAGCTGCGCTACGCGGTGAAACGACGCTTGATGAAGTGAACCGAGTTATATAGGCTATAACACCTACTTAGCTATTCCATAATCCCCACTACTGTGGTATAGTTGATAGTCGATTGTATAGATAAACGTAAAGTGAGACGAAAAATGAGTTTTGAACTAATTAAGAAAGTAAATGAAGCACAGAAAAAAGCGAACGTTGTTGATGTTCGCAGTGGTGATACTGTTCGTGTCCACCAAAAGATTAAGGAAGGCAACAAAGAGCGAATCCAGATCTTTGAAGGTGTAGTGATCCGAACTGACCGCAAAGACTCACACACAAGCCGCATCACTGTGCGCAAGGTTGCCAGTGGCGTTGGTGTTGAAAAAGGCTTTATGTTGCACAGCCCACTTGTTGAAAAGATTGAAGTTGTTCGTCGTTCAAAGGTTCGCCGTAACTATCTTTCATTCCTTCGCAACCGTAGTGGTAAAAGTGCACGTCTTACTGGTGTTAACTTTGACCGTGAAGGCGTTAACGATGTTACTGACCCACACGCTGAAGCAGAAGAAGCACGCTTGAAAGAAGAAGCTCGTATCGCTGCAGAAGAAAAAGCTGCCGAGAAGGCCGCCGAAGAAGCAGAACTTACTGCAAAGCAAGCTGAAGTTGAAGCTCGTCACGCTGAAGAAGCGTAGTACTCACGATATAGAAAAGACGCTCCTACTCGGGGCGTTTTTTTATTGCTACAATACATATATGATATTGGGGATAGACGAAGTAGGGCGAGGACCATGGGCGGGGCCGCTGGTTGTTGGTGCTGTCGTGCTTGGTGGTGCAGCTGTTGAAGGATTGGCGGATAGCAAAAAACTGTCGAAAAAACGACGTGAAGAACTAGATCTGATGATTCGCGACCAGGCAAGTGGCTACGGACTTGGGTGGGTGAGTGCGCAGGAGATTGACGATATCGGCTTATCTGCGGCGTTAGTACTTGCGACGAAGCGCGCAGTCGAGCAAGTGGCCGCAACGTATCATGAGATTATTATTGATGGCACAATCAACTTCCTTAAAGATACAACAAAGGGTCAATACGTAACCACACTAAAAAAAGCTGACTCACTTGTTCCAGCGGTATCTGCCGCTTCGATTATTGCTAAAGTAGCACGCGATACATACATGAGCGAACAAGACGAACTGTATCCAGAGTATGGCTTTAAAAATCACGTAGGCTATGGAACAAGTGCTCACGTGGCAGCAATTAAACTGCACGGTGTGACACCGCTTCACCGATTGTCGTTTGCGCCACTGGCGCAGTATCGGACAACTGATGGCGTACAACAGCCATACACCGGCACTTTGGTTGTAACAACAAAGCAAATCGGTGACGGCGGAGAAGATGCTGCGACGGATTATCTGGAACATCATGGACACACTATTATTGATCGTAACTGGAAGACAAAGTTTTGTGAGATTGACATCATCTCGCTCAAAGACGATGTCATGTATTTTTGTGAAGTGAAGTACCGAAAGAATGCCCAGCAAGGTGGTGGACTAGCTGCGATTACTCCACGTAAGCTTCGTCAGATGACGTTTGCTGTCGAGTTATACGCATTAAAACATCCTGAGGTGCGCCATCAGTTACGGCTTGCGGCAATATCAGTCACAGGCGAACCTGCGTACGTTGAGAACTTTTTAGAGATCGTGTAGCGCACTACGAACTGCAGGGCCGTCGCGCTCGATCAGTTCCAATCGTCCTTCGATTTCACTGATACCCATCGTAATAACACGCTTTAAGGCGATGTTATCTTTTTTCGGGTTAAAGAACTTCTTGTATTCGTCTAGGTGTGTCTGCGTCGAGAGCGCACTGGCGCTATAGCGCGGATAATCATCGTAGCTTTTGTCACTACCAAACGTATCAAAGACCCATTGCCAGTTATCTCGTAACCATGTCCATGTCTTCTCGCGACTTTCACGACCACGAATGAGGTAGACGAACCATCGAGTGACATCTTGCGGGCGGACGATGTGCGAATTTTTCATCGTTTCCAGCAAGCGATCGATTTGTTCCGGTATACGTGTGCTGGTGATACCAATAGCAATATCTTGCCTGAGGTCGCTTGAGTGGGTAGAGGTATAGAGTGACAGCAAATCACTGACGACCTTTTCATCACCATGTCTGGTGACCGAGCTGATAATGAGTGGGCGTAGTTCACCATCAATGTCTTCAACTGCAGTAGCGTCATAGATTTCTTGTGCTTTTTTAATCGCGTCCTTGTTTTCACCGTAGAGTGTCAAACTGATAATCGTGCCACGTAGTTTTGTATCTTCTTCGCTTTCACCGGGCTTTGCTGTCCAGCCAAGACGTTCGTATTCCTCTTTTGCAATGGATGCTGAAAGAGCGCGAAGCTTCTTCTCGGCAACGCTATCGTCTTCGACAAACTTTCGGAGTTCGCCGAGCGCGATAAATATAATCGTCCATACATGCTCGCTTGTTTCGTGCTCGTACGCGGTCAGTAGTTTAAGCAAGTCTACACTTGGCAGGATGCCTCCTCGTGCAAGGAGCGTGGCTTCATGAAGCAGTTGCAGCCGATCAATTGTCGTGACCTCGCCTGATGCAACTGACTGGACGAGCTCAGAAAGCGTTGATGAATCGTAATGTGTAATAAAGTGAGCGGTGTCACCAACGTTGAATAGTAGTGGCGAATCAACAGTGCCTTTTACTATAGCTGTTTTGTCTGATAGCAATTCTGGGATCTCGGCTGCAGACGCGTTCAATGGGATTGGCCATAGGCGATTAGATGGTTCGTGTGGGCCAACGAAAAATTGTTCTTGTGAGAGAGTTACTGTGTCCGCGTCGCGGTTAACATGCAGGACAGGGTAGCCCGGCTGAGAAAGCCAGGCGTGCATGAGTGTTTGAATATCTTTTCCACTTGATTGAGACAACGCATTCCATAGGTCGTCGGCCTCTGTATTTGCATAAGCATGTGCCTTAAAGTACTGCTTCAGACCTTGCTGAAACGCTTTGTCACCAATGTAGTTTTGCAACATGCGAAGCAGACGTGCGCCTTTGGCGTAGACAATTGCGCCGTCAAAGATTGTACCGATTTCATCTGGATGGTTAACGTCAATTTGTACCGACTGAACACCATCAATACTGTCTCGTCTGAGCGCAAGAATACTTTCGTTCGTTGAGAAGTCGAGCCACATGTTCCAACTCGGTTGCAGATGGTCAATGGCAATATATTCCATCAGTGTTGCAAAGCTTTCGTTGAGCCACAGGTTATTCCACCACTTCATCGTGACGAGGTTACCGAACCATTGGTGTGCCAGTTCGTGAGCGATCACCAGTGCAACGTACTGCTTGCTGCTAATACTTGCCGTTCGCGGGTCAGCCAGAAGTGTTGTTTCGCGATAGGTGATGAGCCCCCAGTTTTCCATTGCGCCGTTTGAAAAGTCAGGCAGCGCGACATGATCTGACTTTGGCAGTGGGTAGGGCGTGTCAAAATACTCGTCGTAGAATTCGATTGTTCGAACAGCAATATCAAGTGCGAAGTCGAGACTGTTTGCAGGCTGTGCTGGTGTTGCCCAGATGTTGACCTCAACACCCTGCTTTGTCTCGGCGGTTTTGCGGTGAAGCTCACCCACAACCCATGCAAGCAAGTACACGCTCATGCGGGGTGTCGTGTTAAACGTCGTTACTAACAATCCGTTTTCCTCGGATTGTTTTTTAACCGGCATATTGCCAAGCACTGTAACGTCAGGTTCGGTTGTTAGCGTTACGTCAAATGTCGCTTTTGCTGCAGGTTCGTCAATGCAAGGGAAAACCTCGCGGGCATAGTGACTTTCAAATTGTGTCGCGAGTAGTTCTTTCTTGACACCGTCATGCTGGTAGTAGCAAGGGTACAGTCCGTGCATTGCGTCAGTGATCGTGCCACTAAACGCTACAACAATAATGTGATTACCAACGCTCATGTCGTCGTGAGTGATCCGTAATTCGTCGTCCTCCTGAAGGCTAAACTGAGCGTCCTTGCCGTCGAACGTCACTGACTCTACGTCGAGCAATTTAGCGTGAAGACTAATTGATGATGAGCCAGGTTGGACTGCACCTTTGATAGTGACAATACCTGAAAAGGTTCTTTGTTCGCGCTGGAGGTTAATTGAGAGGTTGTAGTTGCCTGGAATGAATTGGTCGATAAGTCGTTTTACAGTCTGCATATATCTATTGTAGCAAACGTGCATAATAGATATATGGCTGAGCCGTATAGAATTCGACGGATTATCACTGTAGGGCTTTTTCTTGTCATTATCGGCGTTGTTATTGTTGTCACTGGTAGCAGTCCTCAGACTTCATCATCAACGCAGGTCACTACACCAGATACTCACAATGGGCAGCTAGCAACAAGTGCACTTGACGGTTTGCCGGTAAAGGGACGTGCACCAAAGACGGACTATTCGCGCGAGCAGTTTGGCGCAGGTTGGGCGACGATTCAGGGATGTGACACACGAAATATTATTTTGCACCGCGATATGACAGATACTCAAGTCGACGAAGCGTGCCATGTCATTGCTGGATTGTTACGGGATCCCTACACTGGCAAAGATATACAGTTTGTTCGAGGAAGTGGGACAAGTGATGATGTGCAGATTGATCACGTGGTCGCACTATCGGACGCATGGCAAAAAGGAGCACAGCTTTTGAGTCGTGAGATGCGCGTCGAACTTGCCAATGATCCGCTTGAGCTTCTTGCGGTCGACGGGCCCGCCAATCAACAAAAGTCTGACGGCGACGCAGCAACATGGCTACCTGCGTATAAACCGTTTCGCTGTCAGTACGTTGCCCGACAAATTAGCGTCAAACAAAAATATGGATTGTGGGTGACTGAGGCTGAGCGGGATGCGATAATAAACGTCTTATCCAGCTGCCCATCGCAACGTCTGCCAGCGCAGTAGTTGCAGCAATGAGGGATATTTGATATACTACAATTAGTACATTATTCCGGCCGGCAGGTCGGATTTTTTCATAAAGATAAGGAGAAAAAGCAATGGAAGAAATCAACATTAAACAGCTAACCCTCGCGGTTCGCACAATTGCAGAAGAGAAAAACCTCCCAGAAGAAA
>JAKQOF010000072.1 GCA_029565375.1 bacterium | reverse complement strand
CTTATTATTGGACTCGGTGTGTTCTTGCTACGAAACACAGAACTAAGCCTCGCAATCTTTATTCTACTTGTTGGCTTTACGTTCATTATTCGTGGTGTTGTCGACTTGCTGACAGCATTCTTTAGTAAAGATCAGGAAGTAAAAGAAGCTCGATCATTGTTCGTTGCCGTTGGTATCATCGGCGTTGTATCGGGTATTATCGTCTTGTCACAACCAGTTGCAAGTGGACTTGCGTTCATTTGGATCGTTGGTCTGTACACGATTCTACACGGATCACTCGTTATCTCAATTGCACTCCGTGCGCGATCAGCACTAGGAAAGTAATATCGATGCAAACGGATAAAGAAAAAGCAGATCAGAGACTTCAAGTTATTGTCGGTGGCGCGATTGTACTATTCGGGCTGTTGTTGCTGGCTGACTTGTTTGTTCGGTTTCTCGATATCGAGTTACTTCTACAATGGTGGCCAGTTGCGCTTGTTCTCGTTGGTCTTTTGCTCGCATCAACAGACCGGACTCGCATCACCTTAGGCACCGCTCTTGCGCTCGCTGGAACAATTGTTCTGCTGGCTCGTCTTGAGCTGCTGACGGACGGGGTTCGTCAAGTCATTGAAATAATCGTACTGCTCCTCATCGGGCTTGCGGTTATCACGCCACGTTTGCTTAGAAAAAAGTAAAAGTAGCAAACGTCAGATATCTATAGCTCTCGGCATAAAAAACCGAGAGTTATTTCTATTGCAGTGCAGAGGTGAGTCGAGCGACGCTATCAAGGAACTGGTTCCATGTACTGCGCTTTGCCCACTCGTGTCGCATCAACTTTGTCGAATCAGCGATTGTACGTAGCTGCTCTTTCTTCAGCTGTGTGACTGCACGTTTGTCGTAGATGGCAAGGCTGCATTCATAGTTGAGCTCGAACGATCGGACATCCATATTGCTTGATCCAATGATTGCAATGTCGTTATCAATCGTCATGTGTTTTGAATGCAGTAGAAGTGGGGCATGGTGTAGATAAATCGTTACGCCCGCCTGCAGAAGCTGGTCGTAATACGATCGCTGTGCATGGCCAACCATCCATTGATCCACCGCTTCGCTGTTGATAATCGTGACTGAAATGCCACGCTGTACGGCAGTAATAAGCGCGGTGATTAGCGGCTCAGTTGGTACAAGATAGGGGTTAGTGATGACAATATTTTTCTTTGCCGCATAAATAACCGAGAGGAAAAGTTTGAGGTTGTTCTCATTCTTATAGGCTGGACCACTAGGGATAACCTGCATACTTTGCGTGCCAGCTATGATAGGCTGACTCATTGTCTGAAAATGCAGAATACTTTCGCCTGTTTCGCTGTACCAGTCGCCGGCAACAATGGCGGCGATATGGGTAACAATCGGGCCCTTTATGCGACTAACAAGTTCTTCATAGATAATGTCGTCCTTTCGTTCGTAACGCGGTTCGATAAGGTTGAGCGATCCTATGTAGGCTACTTCGTTATCAATCGCGATGAGTTTGCGGTGATTGCGCAGGTCGGGACGACTATACTTTTTTGGTACCAAACTCAGTGGCAACATCGGCTTCCAAGCGACACCGGCGCGTGTTAGTCGCTTCTTCATTGCTTTTGTACGTTTAAAGTTACGAGATCCAAATGCGTCAAACAACACATAAACTGCAACACCCCGAGCATGTGCGGCTTCAATCGCTTCAAAAAGAGGCTCAGTCACATCATCGAGTGAAAGAATATAGCTTTCGATATAGACATAGTGCTTTGCCCTTGACACATCGTTCGTGATTTTTTTAATGGTTGCTAGGTAGTCACTCAAATGCGTCGATGAATTACCCGTGACCATAGGAAATTTGCTGAGGCGCTGGCTAAGTGTGACCAGCGGATGAATACGATTATCGGTCGCCGAGCCCTCTTCGGCATACTCACTGGAAAGAATTTTGTGATTGATAATTGTTTGACGTTTGCGTCGCAACTTTGACGGCTTGGTTGACCCAATAAGAAGGAAGGCGACCAAGCCTATGACACCCGGGACAAGGAAGATGGCGAGTAACCACGCGGTCGCAGCGCTTGGCTTGCGGCCTTTTGGAACATAGAACAACAGGAAGACACGAAGCGCCGTATCGAGCAGAAAGGCAATAATCAATAAAATTGCATATTCAATAGTCATACAAGAAGTGTATCATTTTTTCTTGTAGTGGTAAGAGGTTGGTATACTAATAGATGTGAATGACCGTCTTAAGAAAAAGCTCGAACAATTGCCTCGCTCGTCAGGCGTCTATTTTCATAAGGATCAATCAGGTGAGGTTATTTATGTTGGTAAGGCAGCCGTACTGAAAAACCGTGTGCGTCAGTATTTTCAAAGTACCCGTGACATGGATATCAAGACTCGTGCGCTTGTGGCAGAGATCGACGATACTGACTGGATAGAGACCGAAAGTGAGATTGACGCCTTGTTCTTAGAAAGCGAAATGGTCAAGCGCTATATGCCACGCTTCAACATCTTGCTGCGTGATGATAAATCGCAGCTATTCATTCGGATTGATATGAAAAGCGAGTGGCCGCACGTGGCATTTACTCGTAATCCTGCTGACGACGGCGCGGACTACTACGGCCCATATTACAATGGCTTCGCGGTCAAAAAAGCATTGCGATATTTGCGCAGGGTTTTTCCGTATTATACTGCGGCGCCGAAGCATACTGATCGCGCTGACTTGGACGTTCATATTGGGTTGAGCCCTCGCCCCGGCACAACAAGTAGTGAATACAAGACAACACTACAAAAGCTCATTCGATATATCAAAGGTGGCAGGCGAGCACTGGCAAAAGAGATCGAAAAGGAAATGCACCAGGCCGCAAAACTACATGATTTTGAAAACGCCGCGCTGCTTCGTAACAAAATGCACGACCTGCGTGAACTACAAAGCCGCATTATGTTTGGCGATAAAGAATTTATGGATATCAGCAAAGACAAGGCGCTGACAAAAATTGTCGACCTTTTTGGACTGAAAAAGATACCAGTCCGAATTGAAGGTTACGATATCAGTCATATGAGTGGCACAAATGTCGTTGCCAGTATGGTTGTATTTACAAACGGGGTGAGTGACCGCGCTAAGTACCGCAAGTTCAAGACGCGCATAGAGCAAAACGACGATTACTATAATATATATGAAACGCTCAGTCGGCGGACAAGCGAGAAGAATATGAAGTCATGGGGCGTTCCAGATGTCATTTTGATCGATGGTGGTAAAGGCCAGTTGGATGCAGCGCTTAAAGCCCTCGAAGAAAGAGGGTTGCATATCCCAACTATCAGTATTGCAAAACGTGAAGAGGAAATCATTATTCACCAGACTCGGTCTCATATTGATGATACGTTCATTCGTTCGCTCATCAGTGCGCCGAATGACAACATCGTCGTATCGACCGAAGGACAATACTATATTATCAACCTGCATCCTGGCCAACGCAATGCATCGTCACATTCCAAGAACCTCCGCGCATCTAACACGTTTTCATCCTATTCTGACGTGACAAAGTTATTTCAACGTATTCGCGACGAGTCGCACCGTTTTGCGGTCAGCTATCATACGGTACTCAAGCGTGCCAAGCAGACCGCCTCGTCGCTCGAAGAAGTACCAGGTATTGGCCCAACAACCCGACGCAAGCTTATACGCACGTTCGGTAGTTTGCGGGCAGTAAAAATGGCAAGCAAAGAAGAGATCGCGAAAGCTATTGGGCCCAGCAAAGCGGCACTTTTGGAGCCATTCTTGCAGTCCTCATAACCCTTATGCTATAGTTGCACGTAAGACAAAGGGGATTCCTTACGACAATGAGATTACGAACACGCAGGCATACGTACAAAAGCGGTTTTACACTTATTGAACTCATGGTGGTTATTGCGATTATTGCACTGCTTGCCACGGTGTCTGTACTCGGATACGGTGCATGGCGTCAATCTGTCCTTAATGCACAGATAAAGAGTGACTTGAACGCTGTTGCGTCTGCAATGGAAACAGCGCGTACGTTTAATAATGGCTATCCATCAACACTTCCTGCAACTGTTAACCCAAGCGACGGTGTAACCTTAACTGTTCAGAGTGCAACAGCCAATGAATATTGTATTGACGGAACAAGTACTGACGACCCAAGCGTCGCTTTTTATCTTTCATCCGAGCTAAAGGACCAAGGCGCGCAAACAGGGACGTGTGCGGTTGATCGACCAAGCACGACGGTGCCCGCGGTGCCGACAGGCCTTGCAATTACGTCCGCATCAGCAGCACAGATTACATTGTCCTGGTCAACAGCGAGTGGCGCATCAAATTATGAGTTACAATGTGCCTCTGACGCTGCATTTGTTACGGGGCTGCAACAAGCGACATCCTCAGGTACAACGGGTACAGTGACTGGCCTACAGGCAGTGAACACGCATTATTGCCGCATACGAGCGACCAATGCCGCGGGGGTCAGCTCGTATACCGCATTTGTTAGTACTGATACGTCTGCGTTGTTGCCACCAACTGGATTCGCTTCGACAGCGGTTAACGATGTATCGATCACTTTTAGCTGGACTGCGAACCCGGATGCAACAAGCTATACCTTACAGTGTGCAACGAATGCTGGTTTTACGACCGGACTTATGCAATTTAATACGGCCAGTCCTCCAGGACAGTTCAACGGCTTGACTGCACTAGTTACGTACTATTGTCATATTCGTTCGGTTAATTCAAATAATACGAGTGCCTGGAGCTCGACAGTGACAACCACGACTACAGCAACCTTCGGGACGATACCAGCTGCAACCAATCTTCTAGAATCATCTCCCGGTCCTATAAGTTCAATGATGACTTGGACTGGTATTACCTGTAGCCTTGGGACACCAGAGTATCGGTTCGTGTGGGTAACCCCATATGCTGGTTCAGCGACGAGTTGGTCGGCGACTACGTCGGCTACTGTCGGATATCCACAACAGAACGCAAACACATGGAAAGTTGAATCCCGATGTGCCTATTCTGGTATTTATTCTTCGGTGACGAGTTCTTCAAACAAAAGCTTTACATCCGTTGGTACTGCGGCCCCGACAGGTGCATTCGGTACAATTGGTTGGAACGGCCGTTTCCAATTTGATACAAATGCCAATACGTACACGTGCACATCACCAGCCACAGAACAGTATCAACTTGTCTCAACACTTATTAACGCTACGACAAGTACGATTACATATGGCTGGACAGGTACGACGGTCATGTCGGTAACCAGTGTTAACCAGGGCTCACGCATGACGACGTATATACAAGTCCGCTGTTTGCTAAACGGTATCCCCTCAAACACTGTCGACACATCCACGCGTACAGACAATGCTTCAATCGATGCCCCAGGCTCTGTACCTGGATGGTGTGCGGGGACGTGCGGTAGCCCACGAGGAGACCGTTGGTCTGCGGTGAGTTGTCCAGCAGGGACAACTGCATACTATTGGTCTTATGCTGTTGGGAACTATAGTAACGTGATTTGGGGCGCGTATGAAGCAGCAGGATTTTATGGGTACGATCGAGGTTACTATAGCTACGGCGATACAATGGTGAACGATTATTTGAAGGCTCGCTGTGCATCAGCGTATACGACTAGTGCGTATGGACCGCAATCGTATGCATATTATTGAGAATAAGGGAGACTAATGATGTCGAAAAAAATGATACTAATTGCGATCGTTATATTCGTCCTTGCGGGTGCGGCAACCTTTGGCGTCTTGAGCGTCATGAAAGGTATAGGTTCCACCTCCGATGCAGCGTCCGCAAGAGGCGTTAAGCCAACTGACGACTATGTGTTTAATGCGATTAATGATCTGAAGGGCTTGCCTATATTTACAAAAAAACCCAGTGCATCAAATGGCTGGGACGAAAAGAGTTCACTCAGTGATGCAACCTTTCAAGCCATACGCTTTGAGAATAAAAATAGTTGCGTCTTAGAAATAAAATCGTTGCAAACGACGATAACAACAAAGACTGATACTGACTTGATGCTGTCAAAGCAGCATGCGTCACGCGTCGCATTGAGCGAGCAGGGCGAATTATCTGATGACTATATTTTGCAACTATCTTCAACGCGTGGAAATACGGACTTCTATACAGCCGTGTACACACCAAAAATTCAGTTAACGCAGTCGACGGGTACGACACCAACAACACAGGGCGGGTCAGTAACGTTGTCTGAGCCGTACACTACGTATATTGCAGTCCGTTCGATCAACAGCCCAATTGTCAGTGGATCATCACAATCGACGAATACAGACGGCATTGTAAAGGCATTTGACACGATTGCCACGGTTGTGATGACATACACATGTAGTTCTAGCGCATTTAATGTTGACGAAGCAGTCAAGATGATTAAGCAAGTGACGATAGACTTTGATAATACGCAAAAAATTGAAGCAGCAAAATCGGGTAAATAGACGGCCAGGTGACTTATACTGGACATAATGCAACCATCGTTTTTTAGAGATAATAGGGATCACCTGCGTCATGTGACAAAAGGCGGGCTTATTATTGTGAGTGCATATACGGCAATGCAACGCGGTAATGATGCTTCATTCTCGTTTGAACAAGAGGCAAACTTTTGGTACTTGACGGGCATCAATGCGCCTGACTGGTGGGTTATTATTGACGGAAAGAGTAAAAAAAGTTGGTTGGTCGCACCTGAGGTTGACGATGTTCATCAGGTATTTGACGGTAGTTTGTCGACGAGCGATGCCCAAAAAATAAGTGGTGTCGATGCAGTGATATCTCAGGACGAAGCAGATACTCTACTGCGTGATTTGGCGAAGCAACATAGCCTTGTGTATGCGATTGGTGACGATGCGCGAGCAGAACATTATGATTTTAGCGTTAACCCTGCGCAAAAAGACATGTGGCTTCGGCTGACACGAACATTTGCTGATGTGCAGGATTGTCGCAAACAACTTGCCAAGCTGCGTGCCATCAAACAGCCCGAGGAAGTACGTGCCATCAAGAAGGCAATCAAACTGACTGTCGACACTTTCAAGAATGTGAAGCAATCTTTACTGCTACTGCAAACCGAATACGAAGTTGAAGCAGAGTTTACCTATGCGTTCCGAAAAAGTGGTGCTGTCGGTCATGCCTATGATCCCATTGTTGCCAGCGGCAAAAACGCTTGTACATTGCACTACAATCAGAACCAGCAAAAACTCCAAAAGAACAGTTTGCTGCTGCTCGACATCGGTGCGCGCGTCGACGGCTACGCGGCAGACATCACACGCACATTTGCTGTTGGTACACCAACTCCGCGACAGACAGCAGTACATGCCGCAGTAGAGAAGGCACACAAACAGATTATCAAGCTACTTCGTCCGGGCTTGTCTGTCCTTGAGTACCATAAAACTGTCGATGACATCATGCAGGACGCACTTATTGACCTTGGCTTGCTAACATCCAAAGACGACACAAAGACATATCGAACATACTTTCCGCACGCTATCAGTCACGGTTTGGGAATCGACGTACACGATAGTTTGGGTGGCCCAACTGAATTTGCCTCCGGCATGGTCTTGACTGTCGAGCCTGGCATATATATTCCAGAGGAGGGAATTGGTGTGCGGATCGAAGACGATATCTTGATAACAGACACAGGACATACCAATCTATCGGCTGCGTTACCGACCTCGTTGTGATACAATAAGGGGGTATATGGGGCGACAATTTCTTGTCTTTTTGGTTCGTTGGGTACTTAACTCGGTAGGGTTATGGATCGCTGTTCGCTTGTTTGGTACAGGTGACCACGATACCACGGTGACAGCGGGCATGTGGGGATTCTTATTTGCCGGCTTGATTTTTTCTATCATTAACACCGTTTTGAAGCCGATTATTGTTATCTTTTCACTGCCTGCTATTTTGTTGACGCTTGGACTATTCGTCTTGGTTGTAAACGGCTTGATGGTCTACATCTCGTTATCACTTGCACCAGGAATCTCGATGACATTTCTTAACTCAATCCTTACCGGAATGCTACTCAGTCTGATAAACTATATAGTAAGTGCTGCGCTCGAATTGAGGCAGAGTAGTAACGCAGAGGAAAAGTAATGAATATTGATACAATTTTACAAATTATCACCATCGGGTCATCTGTATTGATGATTTTGGCCATTTTACTTCAACAGCGTGGTGCCTCTCTTGGTGCTGGCTTTGGTAGCTCGGGCGAGCTGTATACAACACGCCGTGGGCTTGATAAGAATCTTTTTGAAGTATCAATTGTCTTGGCTGTCGTTTTCGTACTATCGATCCTGGCCGGGCTACTATTGCCCGTCTTTAAGTAAGGAATTATTATGCAACCAGACGGACCGAGTAGGTGGCAGCGCCTTCAAAAACTCAGTTTTAATCGCAAGAACATAGCCAAGCGCATGCGCTGGGCTGAAAACGTGACGGTCCGACATGCTCGCAAGTTTATTGTTCGTCGCATGGTTAGTGTACGTGAGGTACGGCGACATATTATTTTGTGGGCGATGGCTGTAGGATTGCTGATTGCGGCATCAGGGCTGCAACTTATGTGGTATCAGCGCAATTATCAGGTATCGGCTACAGCAAGCGGCGGAACCTATGCAGAGGCAGTCTTAGGTCCTATTGATACGCTTGATCCGCTGTTTGCCAGTACTAGTGCGGAACAGTCAGCTGCTCAGCTATTGTTCTCTCGTTTGATGACCTATGACACCTCAGGCCATATTAATAACGATCTCGCCTCTTCTGTGACGACCGATAACACAGGAACGCTCTACACGGTTAAGATTCGTTCTGATGCACGGTGGCATGACGGTATTCAATTAACAACGAAGGATATAGCCTTCACGTTGGGACTCATAAAGAATTCGACAGTTCGGTCACTCATAACCGGGTGGAACGACATTGCTGTATCTGTCGTTGACGATGTAACAATTACGTTTAAACTGCCCGCGATTTACGCTGCCTTTCCGCATGCACTGACGTTCCCAATTTTGCCAGAACATATCTTGTCAAAGGTTGAGCCAAATGCCTTGCGTGAGAACGACTTTAGCAATAACCCAATAGGAAGCGGACCATTCAAACTACGCTTTATACAAGACGAAGACCTTACGACTGGCCGGAGGATTGTCCACATGGAGCGCATCGATGAATATTATAAGGGTGCCACAAAGCTAGAGCGCTTCCAGCTACACGTATACGGCACACACGATGCAATCGTAAAGGCACTTGCCTCAGGTGAGGTAAATGCAGCAGCAGATTTGACATCAAGTGACGTCACGCAGGTAAACAAAGAACGCTACGATATTACATCGAGTCCTATTCAGAGTAGTGTGTATGCACTCTTTAATACCATAAAAAATACAATGAAAGATAAGACTGTTCGACAAGCCTTGCAGGTTGGAACAAATACGCAGGCTATTCGCGACGAGCTTGGTGGCGATGTACCCAGCCTAGATCTTCCATTTACAAATGGACAACTGGTCGGAGATGTACCAAAAGTTCCCAATTACGATTCTGCGCTTGCGGCCTCACTCCTTGACAGTGCAGGTTGGAAGTTAGACGGGGCTGTTCGCAAGAAGGACGGTGTTGAACTGAAGCTTCGCGTTGTCTCTACGAAAGACAGCGACTATGAACGTGTGCTCGAAAATCTTTCAGGCCAGTGGCGTGAGCTGGGCATTATCGTCGACACAGTTATTATCGATCCAAGCGATGCCACACAAGGATTCGTTCAAAATATTCTTCAACAACGTAATTTTGACGTGCTACTATACCAGCTTACTATTGGCGCTGACCCAGATATTTATGCCTATTGGCATTCATCACAGACAAGCGTTCGTGGCTTTAACTTTTCAAACTACGCAAATGCCGTTAGTGATGACGCACTTGTTAGTGCACGGTCACGTTTGGAACCAAGTCTGCGAAACAACAAGTATGTTACGTTTGCTCGCCAGTGGGTAAGCGATGCACCGGCAATTGGCCTTTACCAAACAACAACACAATATGCTTCAAGTAAAAATGTAACCTCCTTTAATGGAACAAATAAACTCGTCACGCCACTCGAGCGTTACGCCGATGTCTTGTA
>JAKQOF010000045.1 GCA_029565375.1 bacterium | reverse complement strand
CCTCCGATTTCAGCGTACGTAAACATGTCGGCCGCAGCATCGACGTCCACGCCACGCTTTGCTGCGTCAGATAATGCATCGATGAGTTCGTCTGTTGAGTCATCGTCGGTGATGATAGTTGACAGTAAAGAGACGCGCGTTTTTGCTTCGCGGATATGACGGGCTGCGTCACTTACATAGTCGCTCGGAAGCAGAAGTTCTAATGCATGAGACATATTACTACGTATTATATCCTGTTCTTCCTCGATCTGATAAAATAAGGATAACGAATATCAATAAGGAGATAGTGTAATGGCAGATTTTAACCAGATTTTGACACCAGGTGACGTAGACGGAGGCATTATCAATGTTGTCGTTGAGATTCCAACAGGCAGCACTCATAAAATTGAGTGGAACCGCGAGCTTGCAGCGTTTCAGCTTGACCGCGTTGAACCATCAATTTTTGCGAAACCAACAAACTATGGCTTTATCCCACAGACACTTGATGAAGATGGCGACGAGCTAGACGCGCTTATAATTACTGATCAACCGCTTTCAACCGGCGTCTTTTTAGAAGCAAAGGTTATTGGTGTCATGCGCTTTGAGGACGACGGTGAAATCGACGACAAGGTTGTGGTTGTTCCTGCCGACGACCGCAACACGGGCAATGCGATTAACAGCCTTGATGATCTGACTGATCAGTTGAAGAAGCAAATCGAACACCACTTTACTCACTACAAAGATTTAAAGAAGCCAGGCTCAACTATTGTTAAAGGCTGGGGCGACATTGCGGAAGCAAAGACAATTATCCACGAATCAATCGAACGCTGGAACACAAAGTAGTCTATTCCATAATGGCAACAACGGCGTAGCGACCATCTTCGCTGCGTCGTCCGGCCAGATATTCGCTGTGTGAGAAGTAGCGCTGATCTGTAGTCGTATCAGCTGTGTTATCCGTTATGTTGCTTGTCTGGACACCAGCAGTAACGAGTTGATTAATCACGACGTCTTTAATTGATTGGTTGTCAAACGCCCGCATAGGGTATTTATCGTTGCCAGGCGCTGGTGTGAGCCAGACAAGGATATCATTGGGCTGTGACCCATAGGTCGTGACGAGGTGGTTGATTGACGCTTCGCCGCCGTGTTGCTCGACGCTATGGCGACCAAGATGCGTCACCATAAGGACGTGTTGTACAGGATCAAACAACACTGCACCGACGCAGTCGGCGAGTGGTAAAAAGAGAGCGTGGCCTGAATCTTTAGTAATCAGTGCGTCGGCTGGACTGCTATCATCAAGAGTCATACCAAGACCACCGTCTTCTTCAAGATTCACTTCTCTATATTCACAAAAGTTTTCTCGATCGTAGGTGATATTAACGCGGGTTGCATGATGCATTACAATGTCGTGTTTTTCAAGAAATGTCTTGCGGTTGTCTGCGACAACTTGGTTGGATCGATCGTCGGGAATGAACATCGTTTCATCGGCAACGGTTGATATGCATACGCGAACTGTCACGACTTTGGGTTTT
>JAKQOF010000124.1 GCA_029565375.1 bacterium | reverse complement strand
AGTTCTATGGTGGAGCGTCGGGGACTCGAACCCCGGACCCCCTGCTTGCAAAGCAGGTGCTCTAGCCAACTGAGCTAACGCCCCATATGCCATGAACTCTGACCATTCTAGCGTAAATCACCCTCTATCGCAAGTCTGCTTAAACTGTTAAGGATGTTTTTGTTATAGTAGAGTCATGAAACTAAGAGATTTAAACGAAGATGATAGTCATATTTTTAAGCGTTGGTTTCAAAATGACAGTATTGGTCGTCGATTTTTAGCTGAATATGAAAATATCGAGTCTCTGTTAAAACTTATTAACTCAAGTCGTAAGTTTTGGCTAGCATATAACAACGAGAACTATATCGGTTTTTTAGATTTAGAAGTCGATAAGGAAAATGGCTACTTCTCGTTCTATGTCGCTCCAAACTTTAGGAATAAAGGTTTGTCGACAGAATTACTCAGCTTGCTCGAAAAGAAAGCTCATGAATACTCTATTAAAAAGTTGTTTGGCCACGTTGAAATGGAAAATACTAACAGTATTAGATCACTACAAAAAGCTGGATACTTACACGCTCAAAAACTTGATAAAGATAACCTGTTAAAGTTCAGTAAAAAGTTAGCTTAGTAACCAGTAAAAAACAAAAGATCCTCCAGCTTTCGCCAGAGGATTCTCTGTCTTAACAACTTAGTAGTGCAAATTGTATCATCGTCTCTATTTATAAGAGATTTTTTCGAACTTTGTCTTGTTCCAATAAATTGGAACTATATTGTTATGTAAGCTCAACACAACAAAAAGACCGACCTAGCTTCAGAGAAAGATTACTCGTTTCTCTGGCATAACTCTCCCTAGAAAGGAGGTAATCCATCCGCACCTTCCGGTACGGATACCTTGTTACGACTTAACCCCAATCATCCCCCCCACCTTAGGCCGACGAATCGGACTTCGGGTGTTGGTGACTTTCATGGTTTGACGGGCGGTGTGTACAAGACCCGGGAACGTATTCACCGCAGCATGCTGATCTGCGATTACTAGCGATTCCGACTTCATGCAGGCGAGTTTCAGCCTACAATCCGAACTGGGACTGGCTTTGATGCGATTTGCTCCATCTCGCGACTTCGCTGCGCATTGTACCAGCCATTGTAGCGCGTTTCTAGCCCAGGGTGTAAGGGAAATACTGACCTGACATCATCCCCTCCTTCCTCCCCGTTACCGGGGCAGTCTGATTAGAAAAATACAACTAATCACAAGGGTTGCGCTCGTTGATGGACTTAACCAAACATCTCACGACACGAGCTGACGACGGCCATGCATCACCTGTCACTTGGCTCAATAAAGCACTCTCTGCTTTCACAGAAATTCCAAGGATGTCAAACCCTGGTAAGGTTCTTCGTTTATCATCGAATTAAAGAACACGCTCCACCGCTTGTGCGGGTCCCCGTCAATTCCTTTATGTTTTAGTCTTGCGACCGTACTCCACAGGCGGGATACTTAACGCGTTAGCTTCGCTACTGAAGGGGTCGATACCTCCAACAGCTAGTATCCATAGTTTACGGCGTGGACTACCCGGGTATCTAATCCGGTTCGCTCCCCACGCTTTCGTGCCTTAGTGTCAGTAACGAACCAGTAGACTGCCTACGCCATCGGTGTTCCTCCCAATATCTACGGATTTCACTCCTACACAAGAAATTCCAGTTACCTCTACCATTCTCGAGCCTTGCAGTTCGAATAATAGTGTGTACGGTTGAGCCGCCACATTTCACTATTCGCTTACAAAGCCACCTACGCAACTCTTTACGCCCAGTCACTCCGGATAATGCTTGCACCCTACGTATGACCGCGGCTGCTGGCACGTAGTTAGCCGGTGCTTATTCATAAGTTACCGTCATATTCTTCACTTATAAAAGCAGTTTACAACCCGAAGGCCTTCATCCTGCACGCGGCGTCGCTCCATCAGGCTTTCGCCCATTGTGGAAGATTCCTCACTGCTGCCTCCCGTAGGAGTCTGGACCGTGTCTCAGTTCCAGTCTGACTGATCATCCTCTCAGACCAGTTAACGATCGTCGGCTTGGTGAGCCTTTACCTCACCAACTACCTAATCGTACGCGGGCCACTCCCAGAGCGGATAAATCCTTTAATCCTAAGATCATATGCGGCATTAGCTACCCTTTCGGGCAGTTATTCCTCACTTTGGGGCATGTTCCCACGCGTTACTCAGCCGTCCGCCGCTCGAGTACCCCGAAGGGCCTTTCCGCTCGACTTGCATGTGTTAGGCGCGCCGCCAGCATTCATCCTGAGCCAGGATCAAACTCTCCATAAAAGTGTTTCTGTTTCAAAACACAAGACTCTCATAAACATTGACGATGATAGAACCTATCTAAAAGATAGATTCTTAATTTGCACTACTAAATTGTCAAAGATCTCTTTATCTGTACCAACTCCACGTTGTTTCGCTCGTATTACCATATGTAATAGTCGCGACCAGACTTAAACAATCATACTCTAGTAGAACGTGCCTCGTCAAGGGTATTCTTGTTTAAGTTGTCGCTAAAAAGACAACTACGCCGGACAGAGCGCCAAAAATCGCTCCCACGATCACTTCAGGAAGCGTGTGACCCCTGGAAACTCGTGGAACTGCTGCCTTACTTTTTGTCTCTTTCATGACCTGCAATAATGCAGCGCCCTGCTCACCTGATGAGCGTCGTACACGCACGGCATCGTGCGCAACAATCAGGACAAACAGTGTCGCCATACCAAACAAGCCAGACAGTGGACCATCAATCAGCAAAATCACCATCCACAAGGCAACTGACGTTGCCGTGTGCGAGCTTGGCATGCCACCAGATATAAATACCTGTTTAGTGAAGTTTAGTTGTGTACCGCGAATAATCGCAATAATGTACTTCACCAAGTGTGCCGCTATCCATGTGGCGACAATAGCCCAGATATACGGTGACACTTGATTCAGCATGTTAGGCTACCGCCTCTTCTTCATCTTCGTCGACTACAGCACTCTGCTCGGGCATCAAACCAAGTGATGAGACTTTGTCACCTTCACGCATACGCATGATTCGTACGCCCTGTGTGGTTCGGCCAAGAGTTGGGATATCCTTCAAGCTGACGCGAATTGCTTGACCTTGGTTAGAGATAAGCAGTACTTCGCTTGCATCAGGTTCGAGTGTGCGAACAGCAATAATCGGACCGGTCTTATCAGTAACGACTGCAGCCTTGATACCAACACCACCTCGTTTGTGTGATGGGAAGTTAGCAACCTTCGTCGCCTTTCCGTACCCATTTTCGCTAATCACCAACAGGCTACGGCCATCATCGTCAACAATATCCATACCGACAACCTGGTCGTTTGGTCGCAAACGGACACCGCGGACACCGCGTGCACTTCGTCCCATCGGACGAGCATCTTTTTCACCAAA
The DNA here is from genome assembly GCA_029565375.1 of bacterium. GTDB lineage: Bacteria > Patescibacteriota > Saccharimonadia > Saccharimonadales > Saccharimonadaceae > UBA1547. The sequence goes on along the minus strand of JAKQOF010000124.1, from coordinate 15,537 downwards.
TCGGATCGCCTGACCAGCAGATGTTGAGATGATTACATCATTCTCACCTGTCGTCTTTTGAATCCACTTCAGTTCGTCCCCTTCATCCAGTTTGATGGCAATCAAACCATTAGTACGAATATTTGCATAGTCCTTTAATGGCGTCTTTTTAATCGTTCCCTTGGTTGTTGCCATAAACAAGTATCCATCGTCTTTGGCGTCCTTTTCATGGCGGATGATCGACGTAATACGTTCCTCAGGCTGGAGGTTCAGCAGGTTAACAGCAGCGACGCCCTTCGCAGCTAATGATGCCGCAGGGACTTCGTATGCTTTCAAGCGGAAGATGCGACCCTTATTAGTGAAGAACAACAGATAGTCGTGGGTACTGGCCGGAACGAGTTGGTCAATAACATCCTCTTCTTTGGTTGTCATACCGCGCTTACCCTTGCCGCCGCGATGTTGTCGGCGATATTCGCTTACAAGTGTTCGTTTGATGTAGTTCTCGGTTGTGAGCAAAATAACTGATTCCTCTTCAGGGATCAACTCTTCATCGCTAAACTTACCGAGTTCGCTATTAATCATCTTTGAACGGCGGTCGTCCCCATACTTTTCTTTCATTTCAAGAAGCTCTTCTTTGATGATGCGAAGAATTTCTTTTTCATCAGCCAAGATTGCCTCCAGCTTACTAATGAGCGCAAGTAGTTCCTTCAACTCGTTTTCAATCTTGTCTCGCTCAAGTCCGGTCAAACGGCGAAGTTGCATCGCAAGAATTGCTTGTGCCTGGATCTCAGACAAACCGAACTTCTTTTGCAAGCCTTCTTGAGCTTCTTCACTTGTCTTACTTGCACGAATCAACTTGATCACCTCGTCGATATGATCAAGTGCAATCTTGTAGCCTTCCAAGATATGCGCACGTGCCTTTGCAGCCTTCAATTCGAACTCCGTACGACGACGAACGACAACTTGGCGATGCTTTACAAACTCGCTCAGTATCTCTTGTAGACCAAGTGTTCGTGGTTGAATACCATCAATAAGTGCCAACATATTGTAGTGGAAGCTAGTCTGGAGTGCGGTCATTTTGAACAGTTGATTCAGTACCTTCTTTGGGTAACTATCTTTGCGTAGTTCAATCACAACACGAACTTTGCCACGAGCACTTTCGTCACGTAAATCGCTAATAACGATCTTTTTGTCCTTATGTAATTCTGCAATCTTCTCTATAAGTGTTGCTTTATTTACACCATATGGCATTTCTGTGACAATAATTTGGCTACGGCCTTTTTTGGTCTCTTCGATTGAAGTTACTGCACGAATCGTCACACTACCACGACCCGTCTGATACGCAGTCTTCATTGGTGTACCACCATAAACAATTGCGCCAGTTGGGAAGTCTGGACCTTTAACGTATTGCAATAGGTCTTCAACAGTTGATTCAGGATCATCAATCAAATGAATCGTTGCGTCAACCAGTTCACCAAGGTTATGCGGTGGAATGCTGGTTGCCATACCAACAGCAATACCTATCTGACCGTTCAAAAGAAGGTTTGGAAGCCGTGATGGAAGAACAGATGGTTCTTGCTCTGTACCGTCATAGTTATCTCGAAAATCAACAGTATCTTTATCAAGATCTGTTAATAGCTCGTTACCTGCTCGTCCTAGGCGCGCCTCTGTATAACGACTGGCAGCTGGTGGATCTCCGTCCATTGAACCGTAGTTACCTTGACCGGTCACTAACGGATAGCGCATGACCCAGTCCTGCGCCAAACGAACCATAGAGAAGTAGATAGATGAGTCACCGTGTGGGTGATACTTACCCATAACGTCACCAACGATACGTGCACTTTTTAGGAATCGTCCACCAGGACGAAGGTTCTGCTCACCCATTGAGTACAAAATACGACGGTGAACAGGCTTCAGGCCATCGCGCACATCAGGTAGTGCGCGATCAATAATCACGCTCATAGAATAGCGCAGGAAGCTGTCTTCCATAACATCTTCGACAGTGCGGTTTTCGACTGAACGAGAGTGAATCTGTGGGATTTCGGGAACGAGTTCCCCTTCTAGTGTTGTGTTAATTTCATCATCCATGATTAAACGTCCAATTCCTCTAACTTAACAAATTTGGCACGGCTCTGAATAAATCCTTTACGAAGATCGACTTGGTCACCCATCAATTTTGTAAAGATTGCATCAGCTTTTTCGGCGTCTTCGACTTTGACCTGAATAAGCACACGGTTTTCTGGGTTCATTGTCGTATCCCATAGTTGTTCTGCATCCATCTCACCCAGACCCTTGTAACGCTGCAAAGCTGTTAGTCCTGCTTGTTTGTTACGATCTGATGCATCGTCTACTTGAGTACCCTTTACTTTACGATCAGCGATGAGTTGATCCAAAATTGCTTCTTTTTCCTCATCGTTATATGCATAAAACTTCTTGCTTGTCCCCGCACGCATCAAATACAGCGGTGGCTTTGCCAAATACACGTAACCGCCGTCAACGACTTCCTTCATATACCTAAATAAGAACGTTAGTAGGAGTGTTGAAATGTGGCTACCGTCGACATCGGCGTCGGTCATAATAATGATTCGGTGATAGCGAAGTCCTGAAATATCAAATTGATCACTAATACCCACACCAAGCGCTTTAATAAGGTTTACAATTTCAGTGTTACCCAGCATACGATCAAGTCGTGCACGTTCGACGTTCAATACCTTACCACGAAGTGGCAAGATAGCCTGCGTTCGGCTGTCACGTCCAGATTTGGCTGATCCACCAGCTGACTCACCCTCTACGATGTAGAGCTCTGACTCTGAAGGATCTTTGCTCGAACAGTCAGAAAGCTTACCTGGCAAACTCATGCCATCGAGAGCACCCTTACGGATAACATTGTCACGTGCAGCCCTGGCAGCTTTTCGTGCGCGTGCAGCCAAAAGGGCTTTGCCCACGATCTTTTTTGCGACGTTAGGGTTTTCGTCCAGATAGTACGAGAAGTACTCATTCATCACTTGTTCAACGTATCGACGAACTTCAGGATTACCAAGTTTGTTCTTTGTTTGGCCTTCAAACTGTGGGTCTGGAAGCTTCACAAGGATAATTGCAGTCAAACCTTCGCGGATGTCATCACCACTCAGATTCTCTTCTTTTTCCTTCAGTAAACCGCTTTTACGAGCATAGTCGTTGATAACACGTGTTAATGCTGAACGAAAACCAACCAAATGCGTACCACCATCGGGTGTAAGGACGTTGTTTGCAAATGGCTTTACGATTTCAACAAACGTCTCGTTGTATTGCACAGCGACCTCGACAACAGAGTCCTCAATCTGACGTTCAACGTAAAAGATATCGTCAGCAACGACATCTTTACCGATGTTCAGGTGCTTCACGTAGCTTTGAATACCGCCTTCAAAGTAGAACGCTTCACGCTCATTAGTCCGGTTATCAACAACGGATACATAAATACCTTTCGTCAGATACGCTTGGTGGCGTAAGTAGTTGACGACCCACTTGTAGTCAAACTCGACAGTCTCCTTGAAAATCGTCGGATCTGGGTAGAATGTCACTGTTGTACCGGTACGACGATCAGTCTTACCCAACTTTTTGAGTGGCATTGTCGTTACACCTTGCGCAAATTCAATACGGTATAGCTGAGAATCACGAACAACTTCGACAATCATGCGTGTCGATAGAGCGTTTACAACACTCGAACCCACACCGTGAAGTCCAGATGACACCTTGTAGCCACCGTTTCCAAACTTACCGCCAGCGTGAAGAACCGTATAAACAGTCTCGACAGTGCTTAACCCTGTTTTAGCGTTATTATCAACCGGGACACCACGACCATCATCAGTGACTGTTACACCGCCATCCTCAAGAATGGCGACATCAATACGGCTAGCATAGCCTGCAATGGCCTCATCAATAGAGTTATCGGCAATCTCTTTAATTAAGTGGTGTACACCGTCATAACCGGTGCTACCAATATACATTCCCGGACGTTTACGAACCGGCTCAAGACCCTCTAAAACTTGGATCTGCGACCCATCATAAGAATTATCAACTTTTTGTTTAACCACTGTAACGCTCCCTCACTTGCTTCAGACTAACAGTCATTATATACAATATCACCATTATAACGAAAAAATTGTGTTCACTCAAGCTATTGCGCTGAACATATTTCTTATGCTAATGTGATGACAAGAGGTAAATAAAACAAAAAAACGGCTATGTTTAGAAAAATTGTATCAAATCTTTCTTTCAGTCCAGCTCTCGCCCATCAACTCGGCTTTTACGCAAAAAGACTACGTAAAGAAGAAGTTACTCGGCGCCTGGGTCTTATTTTCGTAGCACTTGCACTTGTTGTGCAAAGTCTTGTCGTCTTTCAGCCATCAGAATCAGCAAACGCATCAAGCTCAGGTGACTTTGTTCCTGGTGGACTTGGACTTGGTGCCAACAAGTCACTCGACAACTTTCTCCGACCATACGACGCAAACACCAATAACCTCAAAGACATCATGAATTACACCGGGATTACTCGCCAAGAAATTGCTGCAGCGCAATTCGGCTATTGGATGACACCGGGAACACTCTCTTGGGGCCGACAGCCACGCTTTAGCGCAGCTCAAGGCGAGCAGGCGGTGACAATAAAAGGGGCGACCGGCAACTACATAACAACTGTCTACGCGCGTCCTATGACGCTAGCCAACGGTGTTGACAGTATCTATGGATGGATCGGAAATTCACAAAAAGCGGGCTGGTTTGCCATTATGCAATACTGTGGCAACCTGGTGACAAAAAATATTCCACCTCCCCCGCTTCCTCCGCCACCACCACCGCCACCCGTGCCGGTACCTACTGCGTCTTGTACCGTATTGACTGGTAAAATTGTCAGCCGTAAACAGTTCGAACTGAATGCAACTGCAGCAACTGCGTATGGTGCAACCGTCAGCAAGTACACATTTACCGTCAAGAATAGTGCTGGCGCAACAGTCTTTAATAAAAGTGTCGCATCAACCCAACTCAATGTGAGTTCTGGAACATTTAGCTTAAACGACGTTGGTACGTACACTGCTAAAGTCGAGGTGACAACTTCAGTTGGTGTCAAAATTGCAACGAGCTGTATAACAAAGCTGACCGTTGTCCCGCCCGACAAGTGTCCGCTGAACGCTAGTCTGACAGTCGAAGACAAGAATTGTCAGCCTTGTCCTGGTAAAGCAACGATCTGGTTCAAAGACGCTGATTGTGAAGCTAAAGTTATTCAAACAAAGTCAGCCATCAACCTCTCACAAGGATCTGTTGATGCAACAACCGTAACTGCTGGGCAAAGCGATCAAATACGCTACTCTATCACCGTGGAGAATATCGGACTTCTTACGCAAGCCGTCACACTCGACGAAAAACTCGAAGACGTTCTTGAATATGCAACAATTGTAGATAACGGAGGTGGTACATTTAACGCAAGTACCAAAACGCTTTCCTGGCCATCAATTGACTTGAAGGCAGGTGAAAAGCAAGTACGTGTCTTTACAGTAAAACTGCTTGATACTATCCCTGCTACGGCAAAAGGTCAAAGTGAAGCAGCGTCATACGACTGTACGATGATCAACGTCTTTGGTAACAGCGTCTCAATTAAAGTCGACTGTCCAGGACCAAAAGTTGTTGAAAACGTCGTTACTCAACTGCCGACAACGGGACCAACAGAGAATATGATTTTTGCCGGCATTGTTGTCTCGGTTGTTACCTACTTCTACCTCCGCAGCCGACAAGTTAATAAAGAAGTCCGTTTGATCCGCCGTAACCTTAATTCAGGAACAATATAGGAGTAAGTATGAGCGGTAGTCCAGAACAAGGCGAGCACAATCAAGAAATCAACATCGATTCTCGAGAAGTTGCCGCCGAACAACAAGAAAAACTACGTGATGCTATCGAAAAGACAGCTGAAAGTCCTCGTAATGCTGAGGCCAAAGCCGAAGAAGCTCGTGTGGAAGCACTGGAGACTGCAATTAGCGTCGAGCGTGGAGGTGCTGAGAAGAAAAAGCCGGCTGAAAACTCATCCCCTTCTCGCCGTGGTCCCATCTCGAAAAAACAGCGAGAAGCGAGCTTCAAGAAGCAGATGAAAGATGTACAAGCCGAGCTACCTGTTCCTAGTAGAGTATTTAGCAAGGTTATCCATAATAAAGTCGTCGAGAAGACAAGTGAAGTTGTTGGTGGCACGATTGCACGTCCAAATGCAATATTATCTGGAGCTGTGTGTGCGTTTGTCCTGACACTCGCTGTCTATGTTGTCGCAAAAGTTGTCGGATACCGGTTATCTGGATTTGAAACAATTGCCGCGTTTATTATCGGATGGGCGGTTGGTATTATCTATGACTACCTTCGTGCTGTTATCACCGGCAAAAAAAGCTAGCTACGAACTTAGCTTGGCCTTAACGTAATTTAATCGAAATCTCGTCAGCGTCGTCGCCGTCTCGTATACGAAGCTTTTCGTGATGTTTCTTATGCTCAAGAATATCTGACAAGTCTTCCTCGGTCTTTACGACAAAGCCGTGTGTTGTTTGTTGATCCTCTAGTACTTGAGGTACGTCCTGAAGCGTACTGCTATCGTTCTTAGTCTCCTTATCACTGGGGACTTCGTGTGCGGTCTTAGAGGCACTTGACTCTGAGGGTGCTGTCTTTGGCGCGTCTATCGCTACTGGTGGCTTAGCGGATGGCTGTGATGGCCCAGAGGCCGAAAGTTGTTGACGTTTCGCCAGCCACTCATCCAGGAAAGACGAACCCGAGCCAGGTGTTGGTGATGTGCTCTTGGGAGTTGTATTTGGTTGAGTAGCAGATAGTCGTTGTTGCTGTGCTTGCTTGAGTGCTTCGAGTTTTGCCTTCTTTGCGGAGTCACCAGCGCCAAGTCGAGAAAGTATATCACGCTCAACCTCAGCACGAGGTCGACCATACTTCGCCGCTGAAAGCTTCTTCAGTGCATCACGAAGTTGCGGATTTGACTTGCCCATCAGGGGCAGTAAAGACATACTAAATGCGGCTGAAGGCACGTTATTAATCATGACCGACGTAACAGTTTGGAAATTTGGTAGTTTTGTTAAGTCCTCTGCATCAAACGTCGGCGCAAACTTCTTCTGCAAAAGCTCTGCATCAGTAATACCGATACGACCGCTAATAACTGTGCCAATATTTCCAATGATGGCTTCCCTAATCTTGTCTGTCAGTTGTGTCATGAACTGATTTGCGAGGATAAGATTTAGACGATATTTACGTGCTTCAGATAGAATCGATTCGAAGCTATCTGTCGCAAAGTTTTGGAACTCATCTACATATAGTGCAAAGTCTTCTCGTTCGTCTTCGGGGATATCGGCGCGCCCCATGGCTGCTGCTTGAAACTTCATGACGAAGATAATACCTAATAGCTGCGAATTAATTTCACCCGTACGACCTTTTGAAAGGTTAACCAGCAGAATTTTTTTATTGTCCATAATATCGCGAAGATCAAAACCACTTTTGGTTTGTCCGATAATATTGCGCATCATCTCGTTTGTTAAAAACGCACCAAATTTACTGGCAAACCAACCTAGCATTTCTGACTTATTTGCATCAGTTGTCTGCGCCATCTCTTTGTTCCAAAAGTCCAGCACAACAGGGTTCCTCAGGTGTTTTATTTTCTCATCTGCAAACGCCTGGTCAACAAAGACCTGCTGAACATCCAGGAAGCTTGAGCCAGCAGGGTCAGCCATTACCGTCAGCGCAGCATTACGAAACCATGATTCAAAACGTGGACCAATAATACCGGTGTGGCCCGGGTCATACAATCGGTACAACATTGCGATTGTCTCTTGAATGATAAAGTCCTTCTGGTCGTCATTCTCAAATTCGAACAGATTAAGACTTATTGGGTTATCCATGTCAGCTGGACTAAAGTAGATGACGTCCTCGACACGTTCCTTAGGGATCATCCCAAGCAGTCTCTCTGTTGAGTCACCGTGCGGATCAATGAACGCAAGCCCCTTACCATCCATTATGTCCTGGTATGCCAAGTTCTCGAGCAGACCTGACTTACCTGTTCCTGTCTGACCAATAATGTACGTGTGTCTGCGGCGATCGTTCGTGCTGAGCCGAATCTGCTTTTTTATGCCCCTAAACTCGTTATAGCCCAGCAAAAAGCCCTCATCCATCAACTGTGTTGGACCATCTACCTGTTTTGCCATCTGACGCTCAACTTGTGACGTCGGAATGCTGTTTTGATCAGGCAAGTGAAATAATGTCGCAAGTTCAACGCTGTTGAGTATATTCTCACGAACAGTCTGCGGGAAGAATCGAAAGATATAGGCCGTGACTAGCTCTTCAATATCTTTAGCAACCGTAAACTTAAAGCCATTGTTGGTTGCCGAATCAAATAATGAGAACGCAGCAACGACGTTCTTCAACAACGTTTGCGACTGAGCAACCGTATTCGATGACACAACAACACGTACTAAGGTCTCATAGCCAGGATAACGCGTCTTTTCTTCAATAGCCTCTACTAAAGATTGCTCCAAAGATGACAGTTGTTTGTCTTCAGGCTTAATCTCATGAATTTCAGGTGGTTTCCATAACGCCTCCATTAACCCACGCATCGCAAGGACGCCCCCGCCTGAATGTTTTTCGCCCTTATCTTTTTTAATTTTGTTTGCAGTTTCAATCGAGCTATGCGTCCACCCTTCGTGCGCTGGACGAATTAACAACTGTATCGCAATGCCGTCTTCGCGTGAGGCAGCTGACAGCGCGTTTAATAACGCTCTCGCAGCATCTCGTTTTGTCTCTTGGTAGGTGGCGATTGGATAGACAAAGTTCTTTTTAAGTGTGAATTCACCGCCGATCGTGCCGCTCAACTTACCTGCTTGATTAAAAATATTTCTTTCGTCAACTTCTTGCAGGCGCGCTGCTGGGTACGCCGCTGCCACAGCTTGTGTGACGACATCGATAAGAACAGTTGGTACGACTGCATAGTAATGAACGAGTCCTCCGTGCGCAACAATCTCCAACGACAAGTGCCGCTGTCCGTATATCTTACTTTTAAACCCTTTCGTCGCCGTACTTGCGATAATGTTATACATAACCTGAGCTTGCGATAATATCTCTTCTGTCACATCACGTTCATCGCGTCCATTCTTTTCCAAATCATCGCTTGATGGTGGAATATGAATATATAGTGACACCATCTTAAGCCCACGCTCATAATTCTTCGCCTCTCGGAGTGTCTTCTTATACTGCGAAACAACAAAGGCAATCACAATACCCACTACCGCAAGAATAATCACTGTCGTGATAGTAAATCCTAACATAAGATGTTCTGCCAAGTAGGACTACTGTGCCCCACCCAGCTCCCTCCCGTAGCGCTTCTTTAGATATTCCTTCTGGAGTTGGTTTACCGCCTTCTCTTGTCCGTACGGATCACTTTTTGTATCAGCAACTATTTTCTTTGCACGATCCACCCATTCTTTTTCAATGAGGTCGTCATCGTTTGCCGTCACAGGTGTAGTAAGGCCGCTAACATCATCGTTAGTCGCGTCATCCTGCGCGATAGGTGTCGGCAATGCGACTGTTGTCAGTGAGCTTGCGTCTGATGCACGCGCTGCCATCTCAGATACCTGCTCGTGTCGCTCTGCACCTGCCTCCAACACTCGCTCTGGAGTATCTGGTTGCGGAGCGCGCTCGACGTTCGGCCCGTATTGTACAGGGGCTTGTTCTGGTCCGAACTTAGGCGTCGAGGTCTCTGGTTCCATATCTGTAATTATAGCATAGTAGCATAGTGCTTATGTAAGTATATTTAACGAATTCTTTTCGTAATATACACACAGCCAATAACAGCAAAAAGAAGCACAAGACCAAACTCATATAGACCAATTGAACCTACAGATTGTAAGCCAATCAGCATTATCGGTACTGCAGCAATAACTGTTGAATAATAGTAAGCTTTCTTAAAAGAAAGGGGTGCGATCGGTTTTTTAACGGTAAACGCCGATCCCAAATGCGCAACGATACGACTGACTGCGTATAAAAAATACGTCATCACTCCAAGTGATGACGTATATCCAAGAATAAACACAATTAAGATACCGAACGGCCCTACTGTCGTAGGTGCTGTTACAGTGAGCAATACTGCCAATAAGCAGAGGCTTATGATCGTGGTGATTGCGACGATTTTTTCTAACATTCTTATGGTAACTATACCATAATGAGACAAGATTTTACCTGAGCGACAAGCCTATATGTCCGGGTTGCAGCAAACGCCACAGTATTAAAAAATTGAGCGTGTGAACCGCAGACAGCCTGTCGCTGCAGGCTTTTGTACTGACCTGCTCCCATAAGGGGGCATAGTGTGAGTACGATACGTTTCCACGGCGTATCCGATTTTCTCACTAAACACCTTTTAGAGAGAAAATCGGATACACTGGTACTTCGTAGTGCATCACGCCATTTGGCGGAGCATCGGTAACGCCAGCAAGAAGTAAAAAGTGCGTGGCTCTATAACAAGTCATTATGTATACTTCGTGTCGTTACCGAATATCCGTCAAAGGACTCAGTATCATTCGTCAAATTGTAAAGGTAGTTTTTGCTTTATGTTTGTGTTTGTAAAAGCATGTTTATACAGTAGCATAAGCATCTACATCGGTCAATAGATTGTTGTATGTAATCTGTTGTGTATATCACTTATTACATACCTGACTTCTCTCTCAACAGAGATAAATATTTTATCGTTAATTTATTTACAACGTTGTTAATATGTATATTAAAGTCGCTATGTTCACCGATTATTTGTGGTATACCTGAGCAACAACGCGGTCCGTCAGCTTCCTGGCGATATCCCTGTGCCGATTCAATTCGGTGTGACTGCACGTAGTTTGTTACGTTTAGACTAAAGTCTCCGAACAAACTTTTTTTTGCTGGTCAGCAAAAAAGTGCCGGGATTCCGTTTACCAATACTCAATATCGTATTAGTGCTGTGCTATGTCGATTGATGAACGATCATCAACAATCAATGTCCTTTATGTATTTTAGCCCGACTGTTCGTCCCTCTGTGCCCTCCATAGTCATATGTACATACCAGCCCTAGCAAGAAACCCTAGCCCCTAAAATGAAGTCTGCTTGCGCTTATGCCGCCCTATCGTCCTTCCAATTTGCTATATGTGCATACCTGTCCGCATTTTCTGGTTCATGCACAATCTGCGTCTTGAGCTAGGTAAAGCCTCGAACCGCCAATTTGTACGTTAACAGATGACCGACATGCGCTTATCCACACGTAGTATTTTTTACGAAACATTTTTCATAATTATCATTGACACAAGCGCTTTGAGAGAATATTATAGGGGTAGCTTCTGAATAAAAAACTTATGCAGAGGCCAAAAATAAACAGCCACTTCAAAAACTCCACATTAAAACAACCGTTCCTCGCAGGCGGTTGTTTTATTTTGCAATAGGTCTATGTTATTAAGCAAAAATACCCGCCAGTTGGCGAGTATTTTGACATGATATTGGTGGAGCTGCCGGGCACTGCCCCCGGGTCCGAAAGGTAACTGATTATTTGTCTACAAGTATAGTCTGTCACATCGATTAACGACGATCAAAAGCTCATAGACAGACGTGCATACTATGATCGTCACGCAATATATATTCCCTCAAGGGCGTTGCTGCCCACCCTATTGGTAGCGACATACTTTATAACACCCTACCACCTCTATGTCGTCTGGGTGATAGCGTGGCTCATATTAGATACGAGCTGTTGCAAGAACAGGTGCCTGGAAAGCACTAGCGAAGCTAGCAGCTAACTCAGATACAAAGTTCTTTGCTTTTGCAGTAAATGTTGCAATTAAATTATACAGGTTACGCCTGCGGTCGACTTGCAAAATAATCTGTTAAAATCCTTCCGTCGAAAGCTAAAGTCAGCCCCAACGTAACAGATTGATTATACCACTATTTACAGATTAATACCAGTCATGATTAACTAATATCACTTATGGTTGCTCGGGTTATCACAGTTGCACCAATTGGCTTTGAAGGTTCACTTATTGAGGTTGAGAGTGATATGGCGAATAACCTCCCTTCGTTTCAGATTGTCGGCCTGGGTAACAAGGCTATCGATGAGGCAAAAGAACGCGTAAGAAGTGCAATTACTAATTCCTTTTTGGAATTTCCTAAAAAACGCATCACTATCAACCTCGCCCCTGCCGAACTCCCAAAAGACGGCGCGCACTATGACCTCCCTATCAGCCTAGCTATCCTTTGTAGTAGTGGCCAGCTAAAACAGAAGGAGTTAGATCACATCATCTTTGCTGGCGAACTGGCGCTTGATGGTAGCATACGGCCAATCAAAGGCGTTATTAACATTGCTGAGACAGCAAAAAAGAACGGCTATACGCAAATATGCATTCCTGCAGACAATGCAGAGCAGGCTAGCTTGATAGATGGCATAGATATATTGCCAGTCAGATCTATAAAAGAACTTTTTCTCCACCTGAAAGGTGAGGTTATACTGAGCCTTTATACCTCGTCACCGTCTGCCCTACAGCAAACGGAATTTGAATCACCAATCATCGATGATGTCTACGGCCAAGAGCAAGCAAAACGAGCGTTGATTATTGCCGCCGCAGGACACCATAACATCTTACTCACAGGATCTCCTGGTGCGGGCAAGACGATGCTTGCAAAAGCGCTATTAAACCTCCTTCCTGAGCTTAATAAGGACGAACAGGTTGCGACAACGAAGCTCCATAGCCTCGCAGGAGAAGCAGATGGAGAAATCATCAAGAAACGGCCGTTTCGTTCTCCGCATCATACTGCCAGTCGCATCGCCCTCATAGGTGGCGGAAATCGTCCAAAACCAGGTGAGATAAGCCTAGCGCACCTCGGTGTGTTGTTCCTTGATGAACTGCCAGAGTATCCTCGCTCGACCCTGGAAGCATTACGACAGCCGCTTGAAGATAAAAAAATAGCCGTCAGTCGTGCCAATGGCCACGTCACGTATCCAGCTGACTTCATGCTTGTAGCAACAATGAACCCATGCCCTTGCGGATACTATGGAGACAAAACAAAGGAGTGTACATGTACGAGCAACCAGATTGCAGCATATCAAAAACGTCTATCCGGACCCCTGCTCGACCGTATCGATCTCGTTGTGCATGTATCTCGTGTTGCGAATGAAACGCTGCTGAATATCGATACGATGAATAATCAACAACACTTAGATGCAATAAAACATATAAAAAATGCCGTATCAATACAATATAACAGATACGATAGTAGCTTAAAATACAACGCAAATATTACAAGTAAGGATATCCGCCTCTATGCCCCACTCACTCCAGAAGCAAAAAAATTACTAACTCAAGCAGCAGACCGCCTGGCGCTCAGTGTCCGCAGTTATTTTAAAGTACTGAAAGTGGCACGGACGATTGCGGACCTAGAAAGTGAAAAAATTGTTTCTGTTGCGCACATCAGCGAAGCATTACAGTACCGCTCATAATAGTGCTTGAATTAGAGGTCGGTATCTGGTAGAATAGCTAGCGAGTAAACGCTCAGACGTTAGCACACTCAAAAGGAGACAACGATCAGTACATCAATTCGTATCAATGAGGCAATTCGCGCAGAACAATTACGTGTTATTGGACCTGATGGAGACCAACTTGGTATCCTCAGTCGCGCCGAAGCACTAAAGATCGCCGAAGAAGCCGGAGTTGATCTCGTTGAAATCTCACCTAATGCAGAGCCACCTGTAGTAAAAGTTATCGACTGGGGTAAATACCAGTACCAAAAGATGAAAGAACTACAGAAGAGCCGCAAAAACTCAAAGACCGCAGAGCTCAAACAGATGCGCATGGGTCTCAAGATTGGTGCAAATGACCTGGATATAAAACTTCGAAAGATACGCGAGTTTCTGTCTGAAGGTCATAAAGTAAAAATCTTGGTTGTTTTTCGCGGACGTGAAATGGCTCATCAAGAACTAGGTTTTGTGATGATGGACCGAATTGTTGCGCTTCTGGATGAAGACGCTACGTTAGAGCAAAAGCCTCAGATGGCTGGTCGCAATCTGAGCATAGTTATAAGGAGTAAATAATGCCAAAACTAAAGACCCACAAAGGAACAGCGAAGCGTATCAAGCTTACCAGTACTGGTAAGTTGATTCGTCGCCGTGCTTTTGGCGCTCACTTGCTTGCAGGTAAGAGCAAAAGCCGAAAACGTAATATTAACACCCCTGCCCAGGTAACTGGCGCAATGGCTAAGAACGTTCGTCGAGCGTTAGGAATCTAAATTATGCGAGTTAAAAGAGGCGTTACAGCACGTGCAAAGCACAAAAAGATACTAAAACTTGCTAAAGGCATGCAGCATGACCGCACCAGGTCATTCCGTCTTGCAAAGCAAGGTGTCATTAAGGCACTTCGCTATGCATACCGAGATCGTCGCAACAAAAAGCGCGACTTGCGTGGTCTTTGGATAACACGTATCAATGCCGCAGCACGCGAGCTAGGTACAACCTACGGTAAGCTTATCGCAGGACTCAAGACAACAAACATCGATCTAGATCGCAAAGTATTGTCAGAGCTTGCAGTCACCGAGCCTAAAGCGTTCGCTGCAGTTGTTAAAGCAACAAAAGTCATCTAGACGACATATTACTCCTATAACATAAAACAACACCTTTCGGGGTGTTGTTTTATATAGGCAGTTCATCGATAAGCCGGGTTCTGTCGAGGATGATCATCTATCTAGCCAAGCAGTTGCCTACTTGATCAAGCGGATATCGGTCTGCGGACGAGTAGCCCTTTAATGCAAACCTCCTTGCAGCTAGCAGGGTTTACCTCCACGCCATGTCGCCATGGAATGCTGTGAGCTCTTACCTCACTCGTTTCACCTTTGCCCCCGAAGGGGTAGTTTCGTTTCTGTGGCACTTTCCCTAGGGTCACCCCCGGTCGCCGTTAGCGACTGCCACTGCCCTACGCTGCCCGGACTTTCCTCCAGCGTCCGAAGACGCGGGCGATCATCTAATGAACTGCCTCATAACAGTATAGCAAAACTTTATACCGTTTCGGTTTTGTGCTCATCCAAGAACTTGTTAACCAGTGAATCTGCCATTTGGTTGAGTTCTCTGGGCACATGGACAAACCTAACCGAGTGAAAGTGCGGGATCAATTCTGTAATGCGTTCATTAATCGGCCATAGTTCACGGTTTTTGATTTTATAGGCACCCTTCAGTTGATTCACGACAAGCATACTATCGATGCGCAGCTCGACAGACTCGATGCCCATTTCAACCGCCTTCTCAAGTCCCAGTCTGACGCCGTGATACTCGGCCTGGTTATTTGTCGTGATGCCCAAGTATGTTCCACCCTGACCAATCACATGGTGGTGCGCGTCTAGCATCACAAACGCCGCTGCAGACGGTCCTGGATTGCCACGCGAACCGCCATCAGAATAAATAGTAACACGAAGATTCGTTGACTTTTTAGCATCATTATTTATAACAACGTCTGATAGTTCGACCTGTTGTTGTGATGACTTGTTCAAACCTAACAGATAAAAAGCGCTGTC
>JAKQOF010000123.1 GCA_029565375.1 bacterium | reverse complement strand
CAGCAAGTACCATTCCAAGTATGAATCCAAGCAACCAGGTCTGGAACAACAGCGCGGCTGCAATTGCATATGCAACCCATCGGTATCGTGAACGACCAAATCCAAGCGCTAATACAAACACGATAAACGATCCAAGGAATTCATAAAATATTGTCCAAAGAACTGGATTGTAACCTGCCTCTGCAATTGAGCCAGCAAAGATACCTTGTGTACCCTGAACGAGCGCATCCCACAAATTCGGCGTAAAGCCCCACAGTCGGTCGAGCCACAATGACTGTGTTTTTTCTACTGTACCTTCCATGCCAGCGTTCAAGCCAAAGGCGAGTATGGTAAAAACGATTAAAACAGACGCTAGCGCGGGCAACATCAATCGCAGATATCGCTTTGCGGCCATACGCTTAATAACAGTGTCATCCTTTTTCGTGAAGTACCCAACCGTCAGTACGAACCCGCTTAGTACAAAGAAGATACCGACGGCAAATGTCCCAGATAATAACCCCGCAAACGGATTAGCATACAGATTATCCTCAAACCGCATATTGTTGACTACAGCGAAACTGTTACCAATGCCGTAGAAAAATCCTGGATAAAAAATCAAAAGCGCATGATAAATAACAACAATAACCGCTGCTATTATTCGCAAACCCTCAAGCTCCATAAACCGATCTGTTGTCGCTACCTTCATACTCACCTACCTATTGCACTCATTGTAACACTAAAAAACCTATTGTCATAAAAGGCAACTTTGGTATCTAGCTTATGCTTTGTTTTGGAGTTTCTTTGCGACTTCGCCTGTGCGCTGGCTAACGTCTTTGCGTGCGACCAAAATACCGTCTGGCGTGTTCACGACGACAATATTATCAAGACCAATAACTGCGATTGGTTTTTCTTCTTCGTTACGAATGTATACATTACTGACATCGATCGGATGAATGTTTTCACCACGCGTGTGATTGCCTTCTTCGCTCTTTTCAACTGCGTCGTGAAGGTCTTTAAACGACCCGAGGTCCATCCAGTCAAATGTCGCAGGTACAACTGCCAAATTGTCAGACTTCTCTGCCAGTTCATAATCAATGACCAAATCACTCAGCGAAAGATAGGCCGCGTCGTACTCAGCACTTGGTGCCGCAGCAACCGCGCTCAACACATCAAATGTCTGTGTAAGCGACGGTGATACCCGGCGAATTTCAGAGATAAACGTGTCAAACGATCCCACAAAATAGCCACAGTTCCACAAATAGTTACCGGCTTTGACGTACTTTTGTGCAGTCTCAAAGTCAGGCTTCTCTTTAAACGATTCGATTTTGTAGCCAAGACCACTCTCGGACAACGCGCCGTCACGCTCAATATAGCCAAATCCGGTCGAAGGAAAAGTTGGTTCAATACCGACAAGCGTTACCTTGCGCGCATCGTTTGATACTTTTGCTGCGTCTTTGACAGATCGCACGTATCCACGAGTATCACGAATATGGTGGTCAGAGTGCACGAAAGCAATCGGCTCATCATGTGCATGTCGTCGACTAATAATATCGAGGGCAAATACAATGCAGTTGCCCGTACCGCGACGGCCTGGCTCGATCAAAAACGCATCCTCTGGCAGTTCTGGCAACTGCTCTTTGACGTGGTGCGCGTGACTTGCCTCTGTCACAACATAGGTTGTGTCGCCAAGTGCTTTCGCGCGGACGTACGCTGCCTGTAGCAGACTTGAGTCTCCGATAAGATTTAATAGGTGCTTTGGGTAGTTTGGTGTCGAGAGCGGCCACAAACGAGTGCCTGACCCTCCTGCAATAATCACTGTAATCATTTTTCTATTATAGCATCTCGAAACTATGTCGATATATCTGTACGTCTCATCTCGTTTATGGTATTATACATACATAAACAAATTAGGACCGCCACCCTATGAAAAGTTCAATAAAAAGAAAACCTACTAAAAAAATCCTTGTCGTTACGTTAGTAACTGTAGCCATGCTCCTTGGCTATACAGTCTCTGCGTATTCTTTCAAGTTATGGCCTTTTACAAACCCAGTAATTTCAAATGATAGCACGAATGTTGATACCAACGAGGACAGCATCAATCTTGATAAACCAACCGATCAGCAGCTCGAAGCGACAGAACAGCAAAAACAAGAGACTCTTGATCAGAATGATACAAACAATACCTCATCATCGCTAGGCGTACTTATCTCAGCAACTAACCAAACCCCAGCGACTCTGCAAATCAGAACACTGATCGATA
>JAKQOF010000099.1 GCA_029565375.1 bacterium | reverse complement strand
TTGCATCGCGTTACCTAGCCATGCGGTCAAATCACGTTCGCTGTCAGCCCAGGTGACAGTGTGGGGCATACTGACCTCATCGACAGGTGGATACTCGTCAATTGCCTCTGAGACGGTGTAGAACGTATTATCAGGGTTGGTTAGCCATTTGCCAACAAAGGCGTCAAAGAAATCAAAGATACCTGTATCAGCCCACTGATGCTCACCAAATGTTTCGAAGTCCATAAAGAGGTTGATAACTGACTGGTCGTAGATTGAAGCATTTGTCCACTCGTTGTAACTGTCGGCAGTGAGTGGCCACTGGCTCCAATCTTTGTTGCTAAAACGAAAGGCAACGTCGTCACTAAGACGGTAGTTTTTCAGTAGTAATGAAATATTTTGTGTGCCGGCTGGACGATATACCTGGTTAGGGTTGCGACCTTGCAAAATTGGATCCCAGCCCTCTGCCAAGATGCCTTTAAAGCCAGCTTCTTCAGCCCACTTGCCCAACTCGTCGTTGTATGACAGCTCGGTGTTACGGAATACTTTTGTTTCAACACCAAAGATGGCACGAATAGTCGCTCGATGAAGCTCGACCTGGCGCTCAAATTCATCTCGGCTGTAAAAGAAGGCTAGTGAATGATAGTAGGTCTCAGCCACGATTTCAACTCGTCCCGTATCAACTAGTCGCTTAAAGGACTCGATAACATCCGGAGCCCATTTGAGTGCTTGCTCGATAAACGTTCCGGTAATGCTGAGGCTCACGCGGAAGTCAGGATACTGATGTAGTAGCTTTTCAAGGAGCGCCGTCATTGGTCGGTATGACTTGTCGGCCACTTTCCGTAGGATATGCTCGTTGTTTCTATCAGTGTCGTATGCAGGATCAACAAAATAATCATGATTAACCGCAGTATCAAACACGCTGTACTGACGTACTCGCTCAGGTTGGTGAACATGTAGGTAAAGAACTATGCCACGCTTGCTCATACGGCAGTCCTATCTAAAAGTAAGTCGTACATCTTTAGGCAATCACGAGCAACGTCATACCATGACAAACGTGCGTACTCGTTCTGAACGTTTTGACGTAGCGCATTCTTGAGTGAGTCTGACGTCGCGATGCCCACCAGTTCATCTGCTAGGCGGTCAACATCCCAAAAGTCGTAACGGAAAACGCTGTTTAAGACTTCGCCGACACCTGATTGTTTGGTGATAATCAGTGCGTTGTCGTGGTGTGCAGCCTCAAGCGCTGTTAGGCCAAACGGTTCGCTAACAGAGCTCATGACAAAGACATCTGACACGCTGTATGCATCACGCCATTGTTTACCACGAACAAAGCCGGTAAAGAACAGCTTGTCGGCAATACCCAGCTCGGCACCGAGTGCGATCAACTCGTCACGTTGCTCACCGTCACCGGCAAGAAGGAACGCAAACTTGTCATACTTTTGGCTGGCACGTGCAGCGGCTTTGACAAAGTGGGTGAGGCCTTTTTGAATCGTAAAGCGGGTGAGAGTTGAAACGATTGTGTATCCCTCTTTTTTTAGCTCTTCCAGATACAGATAAGTACGGTCGTCATAGGTGTAACCGTCGTTAAAGCTCATTGTGTCAATTGCATTGTAAATAACTTCGATCTTGTTCTCAGCAATGCCGTACTTTTGCATAATCAAGCTTTTTGTAATGTTGCTTACAGCGATAATACGGTCTGCCATCATCAGTCCTTGGTATTCGATTTCATGTACCAACGGATTACCGCCAACGTCCGCAGCACGGTCGAACTCTGTCGCATGTACGTGAACGATAAGTGGTGCTCCGGTGATCTCTTTAGCACGCATGCCAGCTTCCATAGTCAACCAGTCATGTGCATGAATTGCGTCTGGCACTGATGTTGTAACAAGTGTCTCAACAAATTGAACATAACGCTTCTGTACACCGCGCATGTTTTTTAGGTCGTGAATGTCTGCTTCAACAAGCGTTTTGTGTAGCACAGCGCTACTGTCATATGCACCTAGTCCATAACGCTCAAGAGGCATGAGAGGAGTTGCGCTGTGAATGGTCATAAAGTCAACGTTTGGATGGTGCGCGGTGTAGGGTACGACAAAATCAATCTTTGCGCCTTGCAAAGCGAGTGCTTTGGACATGTGGTAGCATGCTACTCCAAGTCCACCGCTATTGTGTGGAGGAAGCTCCCACCCGAGCATCAATATGTTCATACAACCTGTTAACGATCAACCTGCACGATTAACCGACCACTCCTTTTTTACTACTCTATCCCCAGATGAAGTAGGTACGTTTGTTTTCACGACTCATTATAGGCTCACGCTTATGCTTTTACAACAGTTTTAACGGATAATATAATCTGTTTTTTAAAGATCGACTTCAGGCACGTCATGTGCGCGCCAAACAGCGATTGCAGTGCGCAGTGGCACAAGCTGAGCGTAGCCATATAATTCCATCAAACGACGTGCAAAATAGCCTGTGCGACCTGACACATAAAAGCCATGCCACTCGACATAACCCCATCCGTGACCAACAGGGAGGCCGCTTGGTGGTTGCTTTGGTCGAAAAGCACGAAGAGGGCGTTTTGCAGCCACGCGTGCAAGGTGTTTGGCAATAAACTTACCTTGGTCAAGTGCCGGCCATGCCATACCACCAAACTTGACTGTATTGTTGTCTCCTAACACGTAAATGTCTTTGTAGGCCTGTAAGTACTGATTGACGTTTACGCGCCCATTTGGTGCCAGCTGGAAAAAGTGGCTGTTTGCGGCGAAGAACGGGTTATTAGCGACACCCGACGTCCAGACAGCAGTCTCGGTAGCAACTTTTTTGCCATCAATGGTAATCGTGTCTTTGTCGAGAGCTTGTACTTTGTGGTTGATGAGTACGCCAATACCCAGCTTTTTTAAACGACGGGATACGATTTCGGCTGCAGTCGATGATGAGCGGGGGATGATGCGTGGTGCAGCTTCAACCAACGTCACTTTGACTTTACCTCTTACTGTCCTATGTACATCCGCCAAATGGCGCAAATGCTCGTTTAGTGCGCCCGCCAGTTCAACACCAGTAGGGCCAGCACCAATAATAAAGTAATTACTATCAAAATGTTTGTCAGCGATTACTTCACGTTCGATGTGACCCAGAAAGTCGTTTACTTCCTCAAGTGATTTGATACCAAACGCATGTTTCGCCATACCGTCGATGTTGAAGAACGTGGTAACGGATCCGATAGCTAACACTAGTGAGTCGTAGCTGTAAGACTTTTGCTTGCCAACAACCAACTTGCGTTCAGGATCAAGTGAGGTAATGGTATCAACAACAATCGTCACGTTCGGACTAGCGGCAAATATCTCATCGAGTGGAATGACAGACTCAGCTTTACTCTTACCAGTAGCTGTTGCATACAACGTTGCATGATGAAGAAAGTACGGCTCGTCCGAGATAAGCGTGATTTTACCAATGTGTCGCTTACTTAACTCAAGTGCTGCTTTCACACCAGCAAACCCACCACCAACAATAACTGTATGCATCTTTACTCCTCTATGTGTCTTTACGATTATCGTAGCAGAAAATGGTTATGCTTGCCACTTCCAGTCGACAATCTCTGCCATGTCGACACCATGCTGGTTGATGAAGTTTGAATGTTCGATTAGCTTCATCTCCATAGCAACCTTGAGCTGCTCTGCAGCTTCACCCTCTAGCTCGGCGCGTTCAATAACATCAAGAACAAGGTGGAAGCGATCCATATTGTTGCGTACGGTCATGTCAAAGGCTGTAGTAATCGAACCTTCCTCAACGTAGCCGCGGACATGCAAATTGCGGTTTGCACGACGATATGTCAAACGGTGAATCAACCATGGGTACCCGTGAAAGGCAAAGATAATCTCTTTGTCTTTTGTGAAAATCTCGTCATAATCAGGATCGCTCAAACCGTGTGGATGCTCGCTGGTTGGCTGCAGTCGCATCAGGTCGACAATGTTAACCACGCGAATTTTCAGGTCAGGCAGGTGAGTGCGCAAAATAGATACGGCAGCTAGCGTCTCTAGCGTTGGCACATCACCGGCACAGGCCATAACAACGTCTGGTTCGCTGCCATCATCATTGCTTGCCCAGTCCCATACGCCCAGGCCTTTTGTACAATGCTCGACAGCTTCATCCATCGACAACCACTGTGGGCTGTCGTGCTTGCCAACGACCGTCAGGTTAATGTAATTACGGCTGCGCAAACAGTGATCCATCACGGAGAGCAGTGTATTTGCGTCTGGAGGCAAGTAAATACGTGATACTGATGCCTTTTTGTTCACCAGGTGATCAATAAAGCCAGGGTCTTGGTGCGTAAAGCCGTTATGGTCTTGTCGCCACACGTGAGATGTCAGCAAGTAGTTAAGCGATGATATTTCCTTGCGCCATGGTAGCTCTGACGACATTTTGATCCATTTGGCGTGTTGGCTGACCATCGAGTCAACAATGCGGATAAACGCCTCGTAACTGTTAAAGACGCCGTGGCGACCCGTCAGCAAATAGCCTTCCAGCCAGCCTTGTGATTGGTGCTCACTGAGCATTGAGTCCAGTACTGCACCATGTGTAGACAGTGACTCATCACTGTCGATAATACGTCCGTGCCACTGACGGTCGGTTACTTCAAATACGTTTTCCAGTCGGTTTGATACGGTCTCATCAGGGCCAAACAGGCGGAAGTTGTGTTGGTCTGCATTTTTTGCAATGATATCACGGATAAACGGCCCGAGGGCGTGAACATTACCAACGTTGGAAATGCTGCGGTATGGCACATCGACAGCATAATCACGAAAATCTGGCATACGCAGCTCACGCAGCAGGTTACCGCCGTTTGCATGCGGGTTTGAGCCCATGCGGTGGTCACCAGCTGGTACCAAATCGCTAATCTCTGGCACAACAGCGCCGTGTTCGTCAAACAGTTCCTCGGGTTTGTAGCTCTTCAACCAGTCTTCAAGCACCTGGACGTTCTCTGGATGAGCACTATCAACCGCTAGTGGAACTTGGTGCGCACGGAAGTTACCCTCGATCTTTTTGCCTTCAATATACGTTGGGCCCGTCCAACCCTTTGGAGAACGCAAGATAATCATCGGCCATCGAGGACGCACGGTGTCATTGTTTTCACGAGCGTTGGTCTGGATCTCTTTAATTCGTGCAATCGCTTTGTCCAGTTGCTCGGCCATTTGTTGATGCATGCGCTCGGGCTCGTCACCTTCGACGTATAGTGGCATCCAGCCATAGCCTCTAAACAACTGATCAAGCTCTTCTGTTTCGATGCGCGCTAAGATGGTCGGGTTGCTGATCTTGTAGCCATTTAAGTGCAGAATTGGCAGCACTGCACCGTCGGTCTTGGCATCAATAAACTTATTAGAATGCCAGGCAGTTGCCAGTGGGCCAGTCTCAGCTTCACCGTCACCAACAACAACTGCGGTAATGAGTGTTGGGTTGTCAAAGACTGTTCCAAACGCATGGCTGAGTGAATATCCCAGTTCGCCACCCTCATGAATAGACCCTGGGACTTGTGGAGACACGTGACTCGAAAGTCCACCAGGAAATGACGACATCTGGAATAATTTACGCAAGCCGTTCTCATTACGCGTGACGGCAGGGTAGTAATCACTAAACGTACCTTCAAGATACACGTTACTGACTACTCCTGGGCCACCATGACCAGGGCCAGACACGTATATCATGTTGAGTGCGTTCTTTTTAATCACACGGTTCAGGTGGGCGTAGATAAAGTTTTGGCCGGGCGCTGTACCCCAGTGTCCTAGCAGTAGCTTCTTGACGTGATTCAATTGCAACGGCTCTTTCAGCAGTGGATTGTCACACAAATAGATCTGTCCGACGGTCAGGTAGTTTGCAGCTCGCCAATAAGCATTAATAGCGTATAGTTCTTTATCATCTAGCGGCGGTTCAGTGTGTTCCATTAGGGTGTATCCTTTGTCGTTGAATTCATTGATATAACTGAGCGAGCGATTGACAGCGATTCGTCGGTCGGTATCACGTGGACACCGACCTGACTCCCCGGTGCAGATATCAGTAAGTCGTGTCTCTCGTTGGCATTATGGTCGATTGATACCCCCAAAAAGGCAAGGCCGTCGCAAATACGACGACGGATCTCGGGTGCTTGCTCGCCCATACCACCGCTAAAGATTAACGAGTCTAGCCCACCGATAGTCGTTGCCAGCGCACCAATGGCTTTTCGTGCTTGATAGCAAAATAATTCGACTGCTAGGGCTGCCTGCGGATTAGTCGCCTCGTTTTGCAACAATGTATACATGTCACTCGACAGTTCAGATACAGCCAATAAGCCAGACTCGTGATTAATCATTTGCTGGTAATCGTCAAGTGATACACCTGCCTCATTTGCCAGTATCCAAGCTAAACTTGGGTCAATATCACCTGTACGTGATCCCATGACTAGTCCTGATGTTGGCGTCAGACCCATCGTCATATCAATCGGTTTGCCGTCCAATGTTGCTGCCATGCTAGCACCACTGCCCAGGTGAGCATAGATGACTCGTCCTCGGCGTGCTGACTCGCCAGCGACGGTTTGGAACGTATCAGCCAAATAATCGTACGACAGACCGTGATATCCGTACCTGCGAATACCTTTTTCACGGTACTGGCGGGGAATTGGCACAATCTGCGCCACCTCAGGAATATCGTGAAAGAACGCCGTATCAAAGCAGGCAACGTGGCGCACGTCAGGCAAGCGCTGGCGAAGTGTTTTGATGATTGCGTGTGATATCGGTGCATGTTCAGGGTCTATGTCGGCAAATGCAGCCAGATCAT
>JAKQOF010000070.1 GCA_029565375.1 bacterium | reverse complement strand
TTCCGATCTCGCGATTTTAGGCATGTGTTCTTCAGTTAGTCCGCGTGTCGTCACCGCAGGTGTACCCAGACGAATACCACTTGGTCGAAATGGCGGCAACGGATCATCCGCAACCGAATTAGCGTTCAGTGTCAGGCCAATCGCATCAATCGCTACTTCAGCGACCTTACCATCGATACCAAAGCTTTTATAGATATCAGCCAAGATCAAGTGATTACTTGTTCCACCAGATATCAGCTGGAAGCCCCGCTTCTTCAACTCGTCAGCAAGTACCGAGGCGTTCTTTACAATCTGAGCAGCATACTTTTTAAACTCTGGTTGAAGTGCCTCGCCAAATGCAACCGCCTTGGCTGCAATGGTATGTTCGTGTGGACCACCTTGTATACCAGGAAAGATAGCACGGTCAATCAATGTAGGAATATTCTCAAGCGTCTTTTCAGGGGCTTTTAATGGATTGCCAACTATTCCCTTTGACAGGATCAAGCCTCCACGTGGACCGCGTAGTGTCTTGTGGGTTGTTGTTGTAATAACATGAAAGCCATAGTCAAATGGATTAGCGGCAACACCACCAGCGATTAGTCCGGCAATGTGAGCCATATCAGCCATAAGTAGCGCACCAACTTCGTTACCAATTGCAGCAAACTTTGCGTAGTCAAGCTCACGGGGATATGCACTAAAGCCAGCAATGATCAGCTTTGGCTTGTGTTCGAGCGCCAAACGACGAAGTTCTTCATAGTCGATCTCTCCCGTTGAAGAGTCCTTCATCTTATAAGGTATAAAGTTATACAAATGTGCCGACATTGTCATTGGGTTACCATGTGTCAAGTGACCACCGTGGCTCAGGTCCATCGCAAGCACAGTATCGCCTGGCTCTAGCCACGCAAAATACACAGCTTGGTTGGCAGGCGCACCAGAGTGTGGTTGCACATTCGCATGATCAGCCTTAAACAACTCTTTTGCACGATCTATCGCTAGCTGCTCAACAGGGTCGGTAAAGTCCTGCCCCCCGTAATATCGCTTACCAGGGTAGCCTTCGCTGTATTTGTTAGTAAAGATACTCCCCATGGCTTCAAGGACATCACGCGATACATAGTTTTCACTGGGTATCAGCTCAAGTCCTTCGCGCTGACGCTTCTCTTCACCTTTGATATACGCAGCAATCTTGGTATCTTTCATAGTATGTAACTCCCCTTTTCCATTATTATATCAATCAATGCGGTATACGCCTATGGTCGGTACGCGATATATAGGGGTAATTACTACTACATATCCTATACATATAGCGTTGACTATATATCATAGATGATATATTATAATCCCTATGACTAATGACACCTACAAAGCAAAGATTGGGACGTTGATACAAGAGAACAGACAGGCACGAGGACTAACGCAAACGCAGCTTGCAGAAGCACTTGGCACCAGTCAAAGTGCCATTAATCGCATTGAAAAAGGTGGTCAAAATATCAGCCTTGAGATGTTAGCACGCATTAGCGATGTCCTGTCAAGCCAAATCGTGACACTCAACCAATCAGGCACACTCAACTTTCGTGTCGAAGGCGGTCATGAACTCTCTGGCAGTATCACCGTCAACACCAGCAAAAACGCCGCTGTTGCCCTCTTGTGTGCATCACTTCTTAACCGTGGCACAACAACGCTACGAAGTGTTGCGCGCATCGAAGAAGTAAACCGTATCATCGAAGTGCTGAACAGTATCGGCGTCAAAACAAGGTGGTTTGGTGACAATAACCTAGAGATCACCCCTCCCGCAAAATTGAAGCTCGACAACATGAACCTCGAGGCTGCCAGGCGCACACGTAGTATTATTATGTTCCTCGGCCCACTACTCCATCATTACAAGTCATTCAAGCTACCATATGCAGGTGGTTGTAGTATTGGCGAACGCACTGTCGAACCACACCTGAGTGGGCTTCGCAGCTTTGGCCTCAGTGTTGATACAGTCACTGGATTTTACGAAGCCACCTCAAAACCTATCACTCCTGAACGATCAATTGTGCTTTCAGAACGAGGAGATACGGTGACCGAAAATATCTTGATGGCCGCCGCCCTGACAGATGGTGTGACGACAATCCGTAACGCGAGTCCGAATTATATGGTGCAGGACCTTTGTTTCTTCCTTGAAAAGCTGGGTGTCAAGATTGAGGGTATTGGTACGACAACACTGACTATCCGCGGTGTTCGAGACATCAACAAAAAAGTTGACTACTCACCAAGTGAAGACCCGATTGAAGCAATGAGCTTTATCGCAGCAGCAATTGTCACCAAATCATCAATCACCATTAAGCGTGCACCGATTGAGTTTCTGGAAATTGAGCTAAAAACACTGGAAGACATGGGCTTTGAATATGATATCTCCGACGAATACACTGCCCTGAACGGCAAAACACGCCTTGTTGACATTACCACCAAGGTATCTCCACTCAAGGCGGCTCAAGACAAGATACATCCTCTGCCCTTCCCTGGCCTCAATATCGACAACTTACCTTTCTTTGCCGTCATTGCTGCAACTGCAAAGGGCCGAACATTAATCCATGACTGGGTATATGAAAACC
>JAKQOF010000067.1 GCA_029565375.1 bacterium | reverse complement strand
GAGCAACTCTACCGCGCCCAAGAGATCGTAGCCGGTAACCCCTATCATCACGAGTAGATTAATATCGCTAAGTGGAGCAAAGAGATGCGCCATGATGGTATTCAAAGGGCTTGCGAAGCGATAGCGGAGGCCGAACGCCATAGGCGGACGATAGTCCCCCATAAAGTGACCCGATGAATACTATCGTGACGTATCTCGCAGAACGTTGCTGTATGAGCATAGACTTGACAATAAACAAAGCTTATGCTATATTGGTATCTGTAAACCAATAAAAAACACACATGTACCCACTAATAATCAACCCACTTCCTATCCTCCTTACCCTCACCACCTCTTTTGGCGTACTCCTTCACGATACACAAATTGACCGTGCGACGACCACCGCATTTGCACTCCCTGCTATCGTTGCATCATACGGTGCAGCTGATATTGCCTTAAAGCTCAGCGACCCACATACTCACGCCGAGCGTGTCCACTTGGCCGCCAGTGAACCTCGTGTTCAAGCTCGCGGTAACGACGACAAAAAGTATATCTTCAGTAAAAAGTTACGTGTTAACACCTACGGCAGCGACTACTCGTGGCCATCGATCTAACAACTATTTGATAATTTCAAGTTCAGCAATAAGTGCCGTAGCAATCGCTTCAGTCGACTCTAACTGCTCTTTTGTCTGTACAACAAGGTGTTCTGGCGCTTTATCCATATAGCCCTTGTTATTCAAGCGTGCCTTCAAGTTCGCAATTGAAGCATGTGCTTCGGCCAAACGTGCCTCCAGATTTGTCTGGTGCTCATACAACTTCTCGGCGCTAATATCCAACCAGGCTTCTCGTCCACTGTTCGGCAAACGAAGGCCCTTTGGCTGATCAACACGAGTAATCGCCTTTAACTTCGCCAGTTTTTGAATCAAGTCAGCATTATCTGCAATCAATGTGTCGTTCTCATAGACCAACCCATAGCGGTCGTTGCCCGGCAGCTCACTGGTCACGTAACGGATCTCGGCAACCAGATCTTTCAAGCGCGCAAACTCTTCAGCGGCAATCTCGTCGCACTGTCCCAACTCTGGCCACGCAGTACTCATCAGCAAATCATCATGCCATGGCAATGTCTGCCAAATCGTCTCGGTCACAAACGGTGCAAAAGGATGCGCCAGCTTCAGGCTGGTATCCAGTACCCACGCCAACAGTTGTGGGTTGTCTTGTTGCTTGCTGGCCTCGATGTACCAGTCAGCAACGTTGTCCCAAATCGCATGGTACACGCTCTCGCTGGCCTCTGCAAAACGGTATTTATTCAAACGTTTTTGAACGTCTTTATTGGCGGTGTTCAGCTCGCGCACAATCCAGTGGTCAGCCAGTGTTCGCGGCTCCGGTGTGCCAGGCGTATAGTCCTCGCCCAGCTTATCTTCAACAAAGCGTGCAATATTCCACAGCTTGTTAGCAAAGTTGCGACCAGACACTACCTTGCTGGTACTAAAGGCCTGGTTGTGTCCTGCACTTCGGCTGGCAACCAGCCCAAGGCGCAGCGCATCTGACCCATACTCAGCAATTACTTCCATCGGGTTCACCACATTGCCCTTGCTCTTGCTCATCTTTTGACCCTTTTCGTCCAGCACCAAGCCATGCAAGTACACGTCTTTAAACGGTACTTTGTCGGTGGCATACAAACCAAACATAATCATGCGTGACACCCATGGCAACAAGATATCACCACCCGTCTCCATAACACTCAGCGGATAATACTTTGCCAGTGCGCCCTCATCCAAATAGTCAGTTGTCACAAATGGCCATTGACCACTGCTAAACCAGGT
This sequence comes from bacterium, assembly GCA_029565375.1. Taxonomy (GTDB): domain Bacteria; phylum Patescibacteriota; class Saccharimonadia; order Saccharimonadales; family Saccharimonadaceae; genus UBA1547. The sequence continues at coordinate 6,100 of JAKQOF010000067.1, read as the reverse complement.
GTCAAAGGTGTCATTCTCCCTAGTATATGTTGTACCATCTACAACAATTGTCTCTTGGTCAATACGGTCGTCAAATATCCAATCGTCAGGATCATTGACGTTTTGAAAAGCAGGAATAGGAATCCCCCAAGGAATCTGCCGAGACAAGTTCCAGTCGCGAATGTTATCCAAATAGCTTAACAAATAGCTCTTACGGCTGGCTGGCGTAAAGTGCACGTCACCAGCTTCAATCGCTTTCTTGGCACGTTCGGCCAGTGGCTTGATATTCAAAAACCATTGCTCTTTAATCAGCGGTTGAATCGGCAGTCCGCTCTTGTAGTCATAGCCCACACTATGCTCAATCACCTCTGTTCCTCTCATCAAATCAAGCGCTTCCAGTGCTGCCACAGCCTTCTTGCGGGCATCCTCAGGCAGCAGACCCAAGTATTCATCAGGCGTGTTGATCATCGTACCGGCATAATCAATCACCTGGATACGCTCTAACTTGTGTCGCTCCCCTACTTCAAAGTCGTTCGGGTCGTGTGCCGGCGTAATCTTGACCGCACCCGTACCAAAGGCTTGATCAACATATTCGTCAGCAATAATCGGAATCTCACGGTCAGTCAGCGGTAACGTCACGGTTGTACCAACCAAATGCTTGTACCGTTCGTCGTCAGGATGCACGGCAACAGCCACGTCACCAAACAACGTTTCAGGACGGGTCGTCGCAATCACAATCTCGCTCGATCCGTCAGTTGTTGGGTATGCAATTGACCACAACGTCCCCTTCTCTAACTTGTGATCCACTTCAATATCGGCATAGCCGGTTTGATACTTTGTACTGTAGTTTACGATGCGCTCACCTCTGTAAATAAGGCCGTCATCCCACAATTGCTTAAACGTCTTGTACACGCGATCAACCACTTTTTTATCCAGCGTATACACCAAGTTGTCCCATGATACGCTCGCGCCTAGTGCACGGATTTGCAGCTCGGTATTGCCTCGATGCATCTCTACAAAGTCCCACACCTGGCTATAGATTTGCGCGCGGGTGAAGTCAAAACGACTCTTACCTTGCTTGGCCAATTCTTTCTCGTATACTACCCATGTCTCTAACCCTGCGTGGTCTTCGCCAGGGATGTAAATAACGTCTTTACCTTTCATACGGTGATACCGCGCCAAGATATCTTCAAGTCCAATCGTCAGCGCATGACCAATGTGCAAGTTACCGTTGGCGTTTGCTGGCGGCATAACAATGCTATACGGCTCGCCTACCCCTGTTGGATTAAACGCACCACTCTTTTCCCACATGGCATATATGTTGGGTTCGTATTGATTCGGGTCGTACGCTTTTGCAAGTCTCATAGTATTGTTACGTCTCCATTTGTACGCTACTTTTCACATGAAGAATGGACAAATTTAATAGCAACAATGTTTTCACGTGAAAACATTTCACCACTTTTACCCTTTCCACATGTTTGTTTTCAGACCTATTATACCATATGTATGAAATGCCATAAAGATTATGCTTTAAATATATTACACAACATTATGCTCATGTTTGCAAGTGCACTATTGTGACCAACTCAGAAAGTCGAGTATAATAGAGGTATGATTGAGTTACAGAGGTGCACTGATCCAGAGCAATGGGACAACTTTATTCTTGATAATGGGGGACACCCTCTTCAACTGTGGGCATGGGGGCAACTAAAGACCGCTCATGGCTGGAGTGCAGACAGGCTACTTGGCTATGAGGACGATCGGATCGTCGCAGCTGCGCAGGTGCTGACACGCCGACTGCCCAAGCCACTGCGTGCATTTTCCTACGTTCCCCGTGGGCCTGTGGGCGAGCAGGGGAGTCATACGGACTTTTTAGAGGCCATTGCTGCCTACTGCAAGCGCGAGCACCACAGCGTTGTGCTATCAATCGAACCAGATACTGAAACATTCGACGCACCCGAAGACTGGCGCGCTTCAGACAACTCAGTACTACCGGCCCAGACCATTATTCTAGACCTGACCCAATCCGACAGCGACCTCTTGGCGGTCATGGACAAAAAGACCCGCCAATACATCCGCAAATCTGCTGCCGAGGACATCACTATCAAGCAAGTTCGCAGTAGGGAAGAGTTGGAGCAATGTTTGGCTGTCTATCACCAAACAGCCGACAGGGCACACTTTGCCGTCCATAACGACCAATACTACTTCGACGTTTTCAATCTGTTAGGTGACCATTCTCCGGTCTTTGCAGCCGTCCAAGACGGTCAACCAATTGCCTTTTTGTGGCTGGCAATCAGCACCGACACCGCGTTCGAGCTATATGGTGGCATGAACGACCAAGGCCAGACGCTTCGTGCCAACTATGCACTCAAATGGCACGCCATCCGCAAGGCCAAAGAGTGGGGATTATCCCGCTATGACTTTGGCGGTCTGGTAGGGGACGGTGTGTCCAACTTTAAGCGCAGCTGGACAGACCACGACACCGTGCTGGCCGGCACATTTGACCGTCCGTTATCTTCGTTTTATCGCCTATGGAATAGCGGCCTTCCGACCGCTAAAAAGATTGTCCGAGCCTTCAAGCCAAAACGCTGATTTTACTCGTGGGATTCTTGACTTCCGGTTGCGCTAACAGCACCAGATCCAAGTTTTTTGGTTGCATCGACGGGAATGCCGTGACTCATCTGTTCGGCGTACAGTCGTTGAGCAGCAGCTAGGTTGTCAAAAACAGCAGTCTTTTCAAGATCTGAAAGTGACGGATCCTGCGCTTTAGCTAGGTAGTACTGAAGTGAAGCAAGGTAGTCAGTAGGCTCTTTCTTTGCTTCTGACCCCAATGGTTCGTGTACAACTGTGATCGGTTCTGTTGACGGTGCATCTTCGATGGTGATTAATGACATTACGTTCAATCCTTGTTTGTTTTTATCTATATACATTTTCAATATACCATAAGCGGTACAAAATGTCAAGGACTGGTGTCTACGCCCAGGCGGTTTTGGTCATTGAAAGGCTTGGGATAACCTCTAATTCGTACGGATCAACGGGATCTATCTTTTGTGCCTGGTAATAGGCAAGTGTCGCAATCATCGCAGCGTTGTCGGTGCATAAGTTCACTGGTGCGTAATCAATCTCAATCGGCAATCGTTCGCTCAGCTGACGGCGCAGCTCAAGATTGGCGGCGACTCCGCCAGCAATCACCACGCTCTTGGGGCTATATTCGTGAAAGGCCTTCTCTGCCTTGTCGACCAGCGTCTCAACCGCGACCCGCTGGAAGCTGGCAGCAAAGTCTGCCCGCTGAACGTCGTTTAAGCGCGCTGCAAGCTCGTGGGACGGAAAAGTAAAGTCAACACCCACCTCGCGCTGGACGGCCCTCAGAGCAGCCGTTTTAAGGCCTGAAAAACTAAAGTCGTACTTTCCTGGCATCTTGGCCTTTGGCAATGCATACGCCTTGGGGTTACCCTCCAGGGCAGCCTTGGCAATCGACGGCCCGCCAGGATACGGCAGTCCAATAATCTTGGCTACCTTGTCAAAAGCCTCGCCCACGGCATCATCCTGTGTCTGACCCAGCAACTCATAGTCACCATGGCCATGAAACAGCACTAACTGCGTGTGGTTGCCCGATGTAATCAACGCCAGCAGCGGAAACTCTGGCGGTGTCTCGTTCAAAAAGTTGGCATACACATGCCCTTCCACATGGTGAATAGGGTAGAGTGGCTTGTTTTTCACCACAGCAAGTGTCCGAGCAGCTAGCGCACCCACCATCAGCGACCCAATCAACCCTGGCGCATACGTCACAGCAATGGCATCAATATCATCCCACGTCAGGTTAGCGTCGGTCAGTGCCTTGTTAATCACTGGGTTAATCACCTCAATGTGACTGCGTGCAGCCACCTCTGGCACCACGCCACCGTACTGGGCGTGAATATCAATCTGCGTGTGCACCACATTACTCAGCAGCACACGGCCGTCTTCAACCACACTTGCGGCCGTCTCGTCACAACTACTCTCAATTCCCAGTATTTTCATCTTCTCTAGTTTATCAGACATCAGCATACAAACCGGTCACTGTCTTGCAATCCTGCGTACATATGTTCTGCAGAGGTCCGTCCCTTGCTCAGCTAATTTTAAGTTTTATATGAGATCAATCTGTTCTTTCTATATTTTTTAAGAACAATATTGCTTAATGGTTGCTGAGAATATACTATATTTTTATAAAACTTGCGGGGGTGTGGGGTGCTTGTAAGCGTTCGTCCAAGAGTACATCGCGTTGCGATAATCGGCACAATTGTATCTGTTGCTTGCCTCGTACTACTCTTGTGGCCTCATCACAGTAGCGCGGAAACTTGGTCGTGGACTACACAACCACCCACTGTGTTTTCAGCGAATCCTATTGCGAGCATGTCAACAGAAGGTTTGTGCCCGAGTATCTATAAAACCGTATCTGTTGCAGGCGATATCACCCAAAGAAAAGTATGTCTGTCCGATGGAGGTAGCTTCAGATATGGTACATACAGCGATCGCTGGGCACTTGGTGTCGTGGTTGCGTTTGGTAATGACACCAGCATGTATAAACTCAAGGGCACGCCGTGCGGTGAAGTTGGAGCCTGCTTTTACTCAGCGATGTCCGACACGCTTGTTACGAAACAATACCTCGTCAGGTACCCCATTGGTGCCTTAGTGATTTACAAGAACTTTAGTAAGAGGATCGAAAAGACACTGAGCCCGTCAACGCCGACACTAGAATATCGTTTTAACGACTCGAATCCAGATTATATTTTTCAAAGCGCAGATCAGTACCAATGGCCAATCGGAGGAATTAGCGGATCACAAAACGGACAGTGGCTAGCGGTTGAACTGAGAGAACGTGCGATTGGCCTGCTGAATCTTGAAGACCCTGAACTCAAAATGCGACGAATCTCACCAACTCGTTTAAGTTACGGGGGAGGGCGTGATCCAATAGCAGAACTAGCTGTGAGTAACAGCGGCGAGCAGGTAGCTATGATGGGGGTAAATGCTGGACTGACAGTCATTGATGTTGTCGAAGACTGCGGAGATGACGCAACTGATTTTAGATTGCAAAATAACTTTCCTATTACTAATCCCTGTAAACTTGCTCGGATCAATCCTGAGGAGTTTGTTGACAGTTTTGGCGCTGGTCTCCACCCTCGATTTAACGCCGACGGCGCAGAGCTTCGATTTTATGCGACGTCATCGTGGTCAAGTGACCAACGAGAAGTCATACTACGAGCTGCCGGCTACGCGCCTGCGCAGCTCGACTATCTGGCACTCGGTGACTCTTTTACGAGTGGGGAAGGTGAAACAGATGATCGATTTTATCAGGCAGGCACTAATGATGAGTTCGAGAAGTGTCACGTCAGTACGCGTTCGTACCCGTATTTGATCGCAGCCGAACTGGGCATTGCCACGGACAAAGTGAAAAGCGTGGCTTGTTCTGGAGCGGTGACAGGAGATGTGATTGGAGATGACTTAAACTACTGGGGACAACGTAACCGACTTGCCGAAAACGGGCTCAGGCTCGATAAGACAGCAAAAGTGATTAATCAAACATCCGCCAAAGAACTTTTTGTACCAGGTCGCGTACATCAAATACGCTTTGCTGAGCGATACCTTCCAAAAGTTATCACGATTGGTATTGGAGGTAACGACGCAGGTTTCATGGATAAACTACGCGCATGCGTCGGTACTGATACGTGCCAGTGGGCAAACACACCAGAGGGTCGTGAGAAGACAGCGCTAGAAGTAAAAGCGCTCTTTAATACACTCGTCGACACATACACAGCCCTCCATGATGCATCACCTAGTTCCAAGATTTATGCGATTGGATACCCAAAGGTGATTGATCAAGATAGCCAATGCGACCCCCTACATGGCCTTCTGCTTAACGCTAGCGAAAGAGAATTTATGAACGAAGGCATTGCCTATATTAATCAAGTGGTTGCAGCGGCTGCAGCAAAAGCAGGTATAAGATATATCGATATTCAAGATAGCCTTGGCAGCCAAGTACTGTGTGGTAGCTTGAAACCAAGTGTCATGAACGGCATCAGGCTAGGAGATGACTCCAGCCTATCTGAAGAAACCAACTGGATCAAGTTAATTGGCAACGAGG
>JAKQOF010000043.1 GCA_029565375.1 bacterium | reverse complement strand
TGGTGACGTCAAAGACGTACTTCTTCTCGACGTGACTCCACTATCACTCGGTATCGAGACCATGGGCGGCGTTGCAACGAAGCTTATCGAGCGCAACACGACTGTCCCAACATCTAAGTCAGAGACATTTAGCACTGCTGCTGACAATCAGCCGCAGGTTGAGATTCACGTGACTCAGGGTGAGCGCGAGCTTGCAGCTGATAACAAGTCACTTGGTCGCTTTAGCCTTGACGGCATTGCACCAGCACCTCGTGGTGTGCCACAAATCGAAGTTACCTTTAACATTGACGCTAACGGTATCTTGAACGTGACCGCAAAAGACAAGGGAACTGGTAAGGAACAATCAATTACTATCTCAAACAGCGGTAACCTTTCAAAGGAAGACATTGAAAAGGCTGCCAAAGATGCTGAAGAGCACGCAGACGACGACAAGAAAAAGCGTGAAGCAATTGACGCTCGTAATGCTCTTGAGAGTGCAATTTACCAGGCAGAGAAGATGCCTGACGAGTTCAAAGACAAGATTAGCGACGAGGATAAAAAGCTCATTGTTGATGCTGTCGAAGAAGCGAAAAAGCACAAAGACTCAGACGACAAAGAAGAGCTGGAGTCTGCGTTGAAAGCACTGAACGACGTCATCATGCCAATCGGCAGCAAGATGTACGAGGCAGCCGCCAAAGATGACGCACCAGCTGATGGTGACGCCGAGAAGAAAGATGACGAGCCAGTTGAAGGTGAAGTTATCGAAGAAGAAGACAAGAAGAAGTAACGTCTTGTTATGCAAAAAAGAGAGCCGCATGTGCGGCTCTCTTTTGATAGTGTCCATGGTGGGTGTTTAACTACGGAGTTGTGACAACGTTGCCAGTAATGACAGTGTTTACTGAGTTGTTAGAGTTGTCATTGACTGTGTTTGTTGTTGGCGCAGTTACATTGCCATTGTTGTTTGCCTGACTGTTATCAGTGTTAGTTGTGCTGGTATTAGTTGTAGTAGTTGTTGGGCTATTACCGTTGTTTTGGTTGTTCGTATTGCCATTGTTCTGGCTGGTTGATGTGGTAATAACTTGAGTATTATCAGTGTTGGTAGTGGTACTTGTGCTAGTGTTTGTTGTTGTGCTTGAGCTGTTGCCATTGTTCTGCGCGTTTGAGTTTCCATTGTTCTGGCTCAAAACTGAGTTGTTGTCATGGCTATCCGTGTACGTGTTACCGTTGTCTCGAGTTGTTGTCGTTGTTATGATTCGAGTGTTATCGGTGTTATACGTATAGGTCTCATTGTTTGTTGTCGTTGTAGAGCTTGAGTTTGTAGTGTTGTACGAACCACTAATGTTTCCGGCAGGGAACCACGTCGCAGTAAATGCGGCTGGAGAAACAACTACTGATCCTGATGGAGTTGTTACTGATACAGCTCCAGGTACAGTACATGTTGTGCCACTTTGACTGTTTGTCACAGGTGCGTTTGTGATCGCGTTTGCGAGCTCGCCACGCATAAGTGACATGATAATAACGGTTGATAATACGACGGCTGCAACAATTGAGCCAAACATGACGACGGCAAATTGCATCATCTGATTACGTTGGTAAGCTGGTGTGTTCATTCCCTATACTCCTATTCTCTCGCAGAGAAACTTATATTAAATAGAACCCTCACCGCTCTTGTATAAATTATCGTACACCCACAATAAATATTTGACAAGTACAATTATTTATTATTTAATGCTTATGCTTATTATGTCTAGCACTCTTTACTTTGGAGTGCTAGTTTTATATACTTGTAACAGATGAATAAGCGTGATTACTACGAAGTACTGGGTATCTCAAAGACTGCGTCTGCAGACGAGATAAAGAAGGCTTACCGCAAGGCCGCTGTTGCACACCACCCTGATAAAGAAGGTGGTGATGAAGCGAAGTTTAAAGAAGTCTCTGAGGCATACGAAGTATTAAAAGACAGTCAAAAACGCCAACGCTATGATCAGTTTGGACATGCAGGTGTTGGTGGTGCGTCAGGTGGCGGAGCGGGCGGAAGTGCCGGTAATCCATTTGAAGGGTTTGGTGGCTATGGTGGTCAGACGGTTGATTTTGGTGATATCTTTGGTCAGTTTTTTGGTGGCGGTGGCAGGCAGCAAGCACCACAACGTGGTCGTGATGTAGAAGTTGGTCTGCAACTGACGTTCGAAGAGGCTATCTTTGGTGTTGAAGAAAAAGTGACACTCGATATGGACGATGAATGTTCACACTGTCATGGAACAACGGTTGAGCCAGGGTACGAGATGAAGACCTGCCCAACCTGTAAGGGCGCGGGCCAGGTCGGGCGAGTGATGAACACGATCTTTGGTCAGATTCAGCAAAACGTGACGTGTGAGACATGTAGCGGACGCGGCAAAGTGCCAGACAAGGTATGTACAGTGTGTCGAGGCAAGGGCACCGAGCGCCGCAAGCGTGATATTACGATCAAGATTCCTGCCGGTATCGATGATGGCGCAACTATGCGTCTGAGCGGTCACGGCGAAGCAATTGGTAATGGCCAAAAGGGTGACTTGTACGTTAATATTCGCGTCAAAGCGCACAAGCACTTTACGCGCGAAGGTGATATTATTTTGTCCGAAGAGCATGTTAGCATGATTGACGCAGCTCTGGGAACGGAGATAGACGTTGACACAGTCGACGGCAAGATTCGGATGAAAGTCCCAGCTGGCACACAATCGGGTACCGACTTTAAGTTATCGAACCACGGCGTACCACAGATCAAAAGCGACAAACGTGGCCCACATATCGTCAGTATTATTGTTGATACACCAACTAAGTTATCAAAACATCAAAAGCAAATTCTCGAATCCTTTAACGCATAGCTCTGTTCAAGCCAGGGCTATTAATAGTAAGGTAGGTATATGAATGATATCCCCATTATTGCCGCAACCGGCACCAAAGGTAAAACGACGACGATTGCAATTATTGCTGATGTGCTGCAAAAGCTGGGCGAGAATGTCTTAAAAGTAGACACAACTGGGCACTTTTTTAATAGTGAACGCAAAAGTAGTTTGGGAGATTCAAAAAAGATTTGGGGTTTTGCGCCAACCGTTGCACCTGGTCGATATCTGTGGGAGTTTCTGAATCAGCCACAGGATCTTGCGAGGCGCGTTGCCGTGCTGGAGACATCACTCGGCAGCAGTTCATCTCGAGGATTAGCATACCGCTATCATGAAGTTGGGGTGTTTTTGAATGTGTTTGAAGATCACCTGGGCTCAACGAAGCGGTTACAGAACAAAGATGATATTGTGAATGCCAAGCAGTTTATATTTGAACTGATTGCCAGTGGTGGCTACGCAGTATTTAACGTAGACGACGAATATGTACGAAAAGCGCTTGCTGTTATTCCGAAGCGCGTTCATAAAATTACTCGAATTGCTTGTGGCATATCATTTGACGGTTTTGATGTGGTGGAGCATCTTGGTCACGGCGGTGTTGTTGTGACGGTTGACGATGACAAGCAGCTGATCGTACAAACTGCGGACAGCAAGACGATAATCACTGACCTAAAGATAATTCCTTGGACGTTTAACGGCACGTTTGAGCCGTCACTCCGCAACATTATGGCAGCAACAGCGGCAATCTATGGCCATTGTAAGGGCAAACTTCCGGAAGGGCTTGGTGATATCTTGCAGTCAATACGACTTGATCCGTACGGCGGCAGGCTCACGCTTCTTCGTAATGACAATGGGGTGACCATTTTGGCCGACTATGCGCACGACAAGGTATCGCTGACAATGGTAGCTCGTCTTGCACAAACGTTGAAGCAAGATAATAGTAAGGTGATCGGTGTAGTGCGTCTGGCTCATGATCGTACTGACGATTTGATTCGTGACACAGGCAGAACTATTGCCGCAGAGTTTGACTCCTGTATTATTTACGACAAGATTGATGGTGTGACTCGCCACGAAAAGCTCGGTGGGCGCTTCCCCGAGATAGTAGGACGTACCTCACAGATACTTGCTGAGGGTATTGCAGAGCATAATTCAGATGTCGTACGTATTGTTCGTGAGGATGAGGCACTCGCACATGCCGCTCAGATTGCGCAACCCGGTGATGTCGTTGTTATGATCGTCAACGATGACATACGCCGCTCGGTTGACCTAATTTGTCAGACATTCCACGCTGATTTCGTGTAGTCTTTATCTGATGATTATTGACATAAACACCTTGGTATGATATAATAAAAAGCATGAGCAGTAACGAACATACCAAAACGCCATTTACCGCTATCTTCTTCGCAAGTCTTGCGCTTGGTGAACAAATAAAGGAGGATAGATAGTATGAAAGTGCTTTTGCTTTTTTCAAACTCGACTGTCCGTAAAGGCCGTGCTTTTCCAGATGATCTTCAGAAACTTTTGCAGTTAGAGGCTGACAAACGCGGCGAGACAATTGAATTTCTTGTGGGATACGCGCGTAGCTTATCGTATCTGATTGCGAATAATCGTGTGAAGATACGTGACCATCGTAACCATATGAACCTTGAAGAGTACGATTTCGTCTACATTCGAAAAGCTGGCTCTGCTATGCAACAGATGCAAACGTGTGCATACTATTTGCGTGATAAGGGTATCCCATTTTGGGACAGTGAGTTGCTACAGGCGAACTCTCGTAACAAACTGACCCAGATGATTATGATGGAACGCAAAGGTTTGCCGATAGCACCAACGCTTTTTTGCCGTAACCGTTCACGTTTGTTGCGCTTGGTAACAAAGCGGTACGCAGATGTCTTTACCTTTCCAATTATCCTGAAGGCGACTGGCGGCTCGCGTGGTGATGCCAACTATCTTATTCATGATGAAGCTGAGCTTTTGGAAAAAGTGAAAGCCGAGTCAAATCGAAGCTTTATTGTACAAGCATTTATACCAAACAACGGCGACTACCGGTTCTTTATTGCCGGCGGACGTCTGCGTGGTATTATTGGTCGTAAAGCACAGGATGGCTCACACTTAAGCAACACGTCGCAGGGCGGCCAAGCAACTATCTTGCCTCACGATGAGTTTGGCGAAGAGGTGCGTACACAGGCTGTGCAAGCTGCTCAAATCTTTGGCCGCGATGTTGCTGGTGTTGACGTCATGTTTGACTCAACGAACGGCAAACATTACTTCCTCGAGGTCAACCGTGCGCCTCAGATTGAACACGCTAGTTTTGAAGAAGAAAAAGCTGGTTGGATGGTAACCGCAATCGTAAATGCCGTTGCAAACCATCAGCCGTTTAGCCCAGAGAATGAAAAAGCAGGCAAGAAGTTTGTTGGTCGCTTTGAATACGTTCGTTTTCAAAAAGACAAGAACGCACCGCGCGTTATTGCAAAGACAGATACAGGTGCGGACAGCTCCAGTATCCACACCGGACCTGTACAGGAGCGTGACGGTAAGCTATATTTTGACCTTGAAGGCAATGAAGTTATCTGTGAAGAATACTTTATAAAAAAAGTTCGTTCATCAAGCGGACACCTGGAAGATCGCTATTTTGTGACGATTCCTATATACATTGGCAAGAAACACTATATGCTAAGGACGACGCTATCCGACAGAAGTGCAATGAAAAACACTATGCTGATTGGCCGTCGATTCCTCCGAGAAAATCATTTGATTGTTGATGTTTCGCGCCGATTTGTACTGTCCACTGCCAATACTAAAAAAGAAAAGAAGGGAGCTTAAGTTATGAAAATTGCCATTCTATCCAAAGGCTCAGCCAACTATACAACCAGGCGACTGCGAGACGTTGCTAAAGCACGCGGACACGATGTTCGGATTATTAACTATGCGAAGTGTTATGTCGCGATAGAAAAAGATAAGCCAATCATTCGCTATAAAGGTGAAACGCTTGGACACTTTGATGTGATTATTCCGCGCATTGCCCAAAGTTATACCAAGTATGGTACTGCCATCGTCCGTCAGTTTGAGAGCCAAGGATCATATACGACCGCTAGCTCGATAGCCATCAATCGATCACGTGACAAGTTGCGGGCGTATCAGATTATGGCAAAAGCTGGTGTGGCTATTCCGAAAACGGTGTTTGCCCGCGAAACTGCAAACTTTGAGGACGTTGTACAGCTTGCCGGTGGCACACCGTTGATCATCAAGGTTGCTCGCGGTACACACGGTAACGGAGTGGTACTTGCCGAGACGCCAAAGGCTGCCAAAGCCGTAATGCAGGCTTTCTATGTTGAGGGTGTGAACTTCTTGGTACAAGAGTTTGTCAAAGAATCTGCAGGTACCGACATTCGTGCGCTTGTTGTCGGTAGTCGTGTTGTCGCGAGTATCCAACGTCAGAGTCTGGACGATGACTTTCGATCGAACACGCACCAAGGTGGTGTTGGTACTGCGATTAAGCTCACCGACGAAGAGACAAAGACTGCTATTAAAGCGGCCAAAGCAATGGGACTTCCTATTTGTGGTGTCGACATGATGCGCAGCGACCGCGGACCGTTAGTTCTTGAGGTTAACTCATCAGCAAGTCTGAAGACTCCAGAGACGGTGACGAAGCGTGATGTCGCCACAAAGATTATTGAATACATCGAAATTAACGCCAAGCGTACCAAGAAAAAAGACAAAATCGGCGCCTAGCTAGACCCTGTTATAATGGTGCTTATGATAATCACAAGGATTGCCTACCTGTGAATCGGTCAATGCGTGTCAGCCCGGTCATCATTGTCGGCGGAGTGTTGCTTCTTGTAGCTGCTGCGGCTGGGTTCTTGCTCATTAATAAATTGCAGCCGACAACGCAACTCTTCCTGGGTGACGGTGTGTTTGATGCGCGAGTTGCCTATACCCAGGCAGAGCGTGAAAAAGGACTGAGTGGCGTCGAAAATATGAAGCCAACTGATGCGCTCATCTTTGCTTACCCAGGCGACGATATCTGGAAAATATGGATGAAAGATATGAAAATACCGATTGATATTGTCTGGCTGGATAGTAACAGGAAAGTTATTTATGTCGTAAAGGACGCCTCTCCAGACGGTGGCACTGATGTGATATTCGCTCCAAAAGTACCCGCGCGCTACGTGGTTAAACTACCGGCGGGGACCGTCGACAGGACTGCCATCAAAGCAGATAAAGCAGCTGTGTTTGACATCAAACAAGAGGATATTCGCTAATGGATATTATTGTGTTTTTTGCAGGACTTGCCATTGCCTTATTCGTTGCAGCCTTTATTGCGAAGCGACGATTTGGCCTCTTAGGCTTGGCACTTGCTGCTGGGTCAATCCTCAGTACTATTTGGAGTTTTGATGCAGGCTTAGTGGTGTCGAGTATTGGCATTGTGCCATCAGGTCCACTGACGACAGCAGTGACGCTATGTATTATTGTGTTACTACCTGCAGTGGTTTTGTTGTTTCACGGGTATACCTACAAGAATTTGTTTGCTCGTATTGTCGGATCACTACTATTTACCGTGCTTGCCTTGGCCTTCTTGATTGAGCCACTCGGCTACGCACTATCTCTACAAGGTGTGGGAGCAGAGGCGTACAAGTGGTTGCTGGCAAACAAGGATATTATTATCAGTATTGCGTTGGTACTGGCCGTCGTTGATTTGTTTTTCACCAAACCCGCCTCGCCGCTCATCGAGAAAAAGTCCAAGAAGTAGCGCGTAACATTGACAAACTACCTCTATAAGTGGTACATTTTTTAGAGTTGTTTGCACAAAAGCTTTTGTACAATTAACAATATGCGGGACCATAGCTCAGCTGCCGGAGCGCTTTCAGCGCGACAAGATAATAATCAGCAGCTCTAACCAGGATATACGTATTCTAGGCTGTGCACCCCATCGTACATAACCACCCTATATATGGGACCATAGCTCAGCTGGTTAGAGCACCTGCCTTTTAAGCAGGGTGTCGTGGGTTCAAGCCCCACTGGTCCCTCCATAGAAAACGCCTCGTCTTTTGACGGGGCGTTTTCTATGAAAAGTGCAGTGAGCTTGAGCTCACGACACCCGTAGGGTGGAGTGGGCGAAAACTGCCAGCGGCAGTTTGAGGGCGATGTTCCGATGCAAACTGGTTTTGCAATCGTGAACCCACGGGGTCGCCAGAGGTGACCATGCCCCAGAACGTTGATCGAACCTATCTGTTATTATGAGAACTATGGAAATATTATTTTTGCGACATGGTGAGACTGAAAAAAATGTCGATAATCTTACGCACAAACACGGCGAGGATACAGAACTTAACAGTAAGGGTCGAGATCAGGCGGCTCAACTTGCGGCTGTATGTAAGCGTCATAATATTCATAAGATTTTTTGTTCTCCGGAGGCTCGTGCTGTGCAAACAGCGCATATCATTGGCAGTGAGTTAGACATTCGCCCAATCGTGCTCGAAGGTTTGACTGAGCGAGATTGGGGAGATTGGGAAGGGCAGCCATGGAGCGAAATAGAGGCTCAACTCAGCCAGCTGTCACTCGATGAACGTCGTAGGTTTGTTCCACCACATGGCGAGAGCTGGGAACAGATGGAGAACAGATTACTTTCTTCGATTGATGTTATTTTACAGGAAAATGATTCTGTTGCAGTCGTTACCCATGCTGGTGCACTTCGTGCACTAATGCCTCCGTTAAAAAGAGAGCCGCTTGAAAATAGTTTTTCGTACGAATTTGATAATGCATCGGTTACAATCTTTCGGCAGAAAAACGGTATGCTTACTCAGACTCTTGAGAATGACACATCCCATCTTATAGTCTAGGCAATGTCGCATGTGGGTTTGATTTGTTATCATATACGTATGACGAATACATCTCACGATAGCGAAACTCTTGCGGACGGCCAACAAGTAATCACAGCGTGTGCATTTATCCACCGACAAATTGACGGTGTAGAAAAAGTCTTTCTCCCAAAACGTGCCGACACCAAGAAGTTCCTGCCGAGTGTGTATGAACTACCTGGTGGTCACATTGATTTTGGTGAAGATCCGATCACTGGTTTGAAGAGAGAGATTGACGAAGAGTTTGGTATGGAAGTTGAAGTCGGTGATCCGTTTTTTGTCTTCACCTACAGCAACGACATTAAACGCTCACATTCCATCGAAGTAATATACTTCGCGCAGTTTACCAGCGCACTCGATACACTTGCATTACACCCAAAAGATCACTCAGAGTTTGGCTGGTTCGCAGAAGACGAGCTGGTACATGCGACGACAGACGGTAAGGACTTGAATGATATTGAGTTTCAAGCGATGCGCAAAGGCTTTGCGCTATTAAGGGGTGAATCACCGCAAT
This sequence comes from bacterium, assembly GCA_029565375.1. Taxonomy (GTDB): domain Bacteria; phylum Patescibacteriota; class Saccharimonadia; order Saccharimonadales; family Saccharimonadaceae; genus UBA1547. The sequence continues at coordinate 1,198 of JAKQOF010000043.1, read as the reverse complement.
TTTAGGTGTTGCGTTTTCCCAAGAAATACACGTATCGAAAGGTAGGTGTATTTTTGTATACTGTATTTATGAATTGGTGGGTTCTTCGCCGGCGATTGCATGTGTCTTGGCATATTGCGATTGTCTGCCTGGCAATATCGACAGGTATCTTTTTAGCACAATATGCGCCATCGACGCTTTTTGGCTCAATTGTCTGGTTGATCGTTGGACTAGTATCGATCGGTTTGGTTATGTGGCGACGGTCGGTGTACCTGCTACCACTACTTGTTACTGCCGGGTTGGTCGTAGGTCTATGGCGTGGTTCATTGCAACAGACCGACCTAGAAACAGTTACGAAACGTATCGGCAGTAGCGTCATTATCTCGGGGGTCGTGCGCGAGGACGTCGATACGGATAGTAGTGGCCAAACGATTATCCGACTTGATCAGCTGAAGATTGATGATGAGCCACTCAGCGGCATGATATGGGTGAGTGCGCGAACAGACAGCGCGATATCTCGTAGTGATCATGTGAGCGTGGAAGCTATGTTGACTCCTGGATTCGGGAGTTTTGCCGCCAGTATGTATCGGGCACGAGTTGGGAACGTTGAGCGCCCCGTACCTCCTGACGTTGCTTTGGCAGTGCGAGATTGGTTTGCCGCTGCAATACGCACAGCCATTCCTGATCCGCAGGCAAGTTTGGGAATCGGTTATTTGGTAGGACAAAAAAGAGCGTTACCGCTCGATTTGGTTGAAGCATTACAAATTGTTGGGCTGACTCACGTGGTTGTGGCAAGCGGCTATAACTTGACGATTCTGGTGCGGTTAGCACGGAGGCTGTTTGAAAAGATCTCGAAGTATCTGTCTGCGCTATCAGCCAGCGCAATGATAGCGTCATTTATTGCGGTGACTGGCATGAGTCCCAGTATGTCGCGCGCAGGACTTGTCGCGGGACTGAGCCTTGCAGCATGGTATTATGGTCGGCGATTTCATCCGATTGTTTTGTTGTCATTTGCTGCGACGGTTACGTTGGTGATTAACCCAAGTTATGCATGGGGTGATTTGGGATGGCAGTTGTCGTTCGCGGCGTTTGGCGGAGTCATGATCCTTGCACCACTTCTTCAGCGGTTCTTTTTTGGAGAGGCGAAGCCTGGTTTTATCCGACAGGTTTTGGGCGAGACGATTGCCGCAATTATCGCGACGGCACCAATTCAGATCGG
>JAKQOF010000033.1 GCA_029565375.1 bacterium | reverse complement strand
CAAAAGATCTTCAAAAGCAAGCACAAAGGTTTCAGTCTGCTGCAATTTCTGAATGGAGCAAAAACCCTGGTGCTATGCCTCCGATTGTCAGCTCAGAAGATAGGGATGCAATGGCCCGAGGACAATTAACGGGAAGTAGGGAAAATCTCTCCCTAGCGGTCTTCTTGAAAGGTAAATTTACTCCTGGCAACGCTACAAGATATGACAAAGACCACTTTAAATCTATGGCAAAAACACTTAGCAAAATGACACCTGATCAAATACGGGCTGGTATCGACAGCTTTACGGAAGGATATAGCCCTGCCGACAAAGCCGCAATGGAGAAATCGTTCGCGCAAGCATTCATGACACTGGACACCTTGCAGGGCGACCCACAATACGCGAATAACCTGGAAGACTCGGCAAGTGCTGCAATCGACAAAATACGAGGCACGTTTGAAGAACTTTACGATGACGGAGTACTTACTAGACCTGAAGGTTACTACCGTCCGATGTGGCGTGGCGCGGGAGAGTTGTTACTTGACGAAAATAATAAACCCGTACCGTACGGCGGAACTGCACCTGGGCCTACAACAGCAACTGGTAGTGCACCCGCGCCGACAAGCGCCGACTACACTGCTGCATCTTCTGACGACCTGATCATCCCTCGCAGTTAAAAACGCTAATGGTATACTATAAGCACAATGGCAACATATAAAGTACCTCAGGACGTTGAAGCCGACGACAAGTTGATCGGACCGTTTAGCTTTCGTCAGTTTATCTACCTGATAATGGTTGCGCTGGCAATAGCAGGCGCATGGGGGTTGTTCCAACTTCTGCCTATCCTTGTTGTAATACCGCTGCCAATTATTGTCTTCTTTGGGGCACTGGCGTTGCCGCTACGTAAAGACCAACCGATGGAGATATACTTGGCTGCACTCGTCTCGTTTTATCTCAAACCACGTCGCCGCATGTGGGATAGCGATGGTATTGAGACCCTGATTGAGATTACTGTACCTAAAACAATTGAAGTGCAACGTACCAAAAACATATCCCAAAACGAAGCCCAGCAACGATTTGGATACCTGGCAGAAATTGTTGACAGTGAAGGCTGGGCAGTGCGCGGTCAAGGTGTACAAGCACCGTCAAATACCGCCATGAACGCCGACGCATACTTTGCTGCGCAACAAGCAGAAGATATCTTGGATGGGAACAATGGGATCTCTCAATCGTTAGACTATATGATTGGCCAAAGCGACACAAAGCGCCGCGAAGAAATGATGGAACGAATGCGACAGATTCCTAACGAGCCAGCGACCGTAGTGTCAGCAATCACAGATGACACGCCTATCGTTGCGCCTGTGACTGCTGCGCCAGCGCCAGTAGTTGTTGCCTCGCCACAAGCACCGTCTGCTGCGTATACTTTTTTTGCCGCACAAAAGCCGCAAGGGGACTTGGACACGACCGATTACACACCGTACCCAGCCAGTATGCAGCAGAAAGTTATTCAACCACTTGATTCG
>JAKQOF010000029.1 GCA_029565375.1 bacterium | reverse complement strand
TCCAGTACAGATGAAGACCCACGAGCAGTGCTGTTATGTGGCGGCGGTCAGGGAATGGCCATTACAGCCAATCGTTTTCGTGGCATCCGTGCAAGTGTCATTTGGGACGCATATGAGGCAAAGATGACCCGCAATGACTACGACAGCAACGTACTCTGCTTGCCGTCACGTGTACTAGAAGACGACGACAAAGCATGGGAAGGCATTCTAGAGACCTGGCTATCAACGCCATTTGCTACCGCTGTTCGCTACCAACGTCGTAATGCGAAGATTGACGAGCTGTAGAGTATGAGTGTCATCGTACCTACTATCACAGTGGAGACGCTTGACGAGTACAAGGCGGCCGTTGAACGACTGCATCCGTTTGCTGTTCGCGTTCATATTGATATTAGTGATGGTGAATTTGCGCCGACGTTTTTACTGAACGAGACGCAGATATGGTGGCCAAAAGAATGGATTGTCGATATTCATGCCATGGTGGCGCGCCCTGCGGATCACTTGCAAACGCTGATTGGCTTGAAGCCGAACTTAGTCGTCTTTCACGTCGAGACAGGTGTTAACCTTGCGCCGATTATGGAAGAGTTACGTAAGAATGGCATAAAAGGTGGCGTCGCACTGCAACGACCGAGTGTGCCATTGACCGTGAGTGGTGCAATCAAGGCGGCCGACCACGTGCTGGTCTTCAGCGGTGACCTGGGTCATTACGGCGGTACGGCGAGTTTGATGCAGCTTGAAAAAGTACGCCTTATCAAAGCGATTAATCCTGAGGTTGAAATCGGCTGGGACGGTGGTATCAGCGTTGAAAATGCCTACACGCTCACACAGGGCGGTGTTGATGTCTTGAACACTGGTAGTGCCATTGCCACGTCGCCTGATCCCGCTACTGCTTATGCTACACTAGTAAAAGAAATAAATAAGCACGGAGTTATCTAGTGACAATGGGTGGGCAACTAACAATCTCGCAGCTTGAGCAAAAGGCTGAGATTATTCGCGAAGATATTATTCGTATGCTTGAAGCAGCGGGTAGCGGGCACAGCGCTGGTCCGTTGGGACTCGCTGATATTTTTGCCGCACTTTATTTTAATATTCTGAACATCGATCCCAAGAATCCAGAGTGGGAAGACCGAGACATCTTTTTTCTGAGCAATGGTCATACTGTACCCGTTCAATATGCTGCCATGGCTGAGGCTGGTTTTTTTGATAAAGAAGAGCTGTTAACTCTCCGTCAATTCGGCAGTCGTTTGCAGGGTCATCCTGAACGCGAACGCCTACCGGGACTCGAGAATACCAGTGGCCCGCTGGGTAGTGGTCTGTCCCAAGCAGCAGGGTATGCCTACAGCTTGCAGTATATCGACAACATCAAACATCGCTTCGTGTATGTCGTGATGGGTGACGGAGAACTGGACGAGGGTAACATCTGGGAAGCTGCTATGTTCGCTGGTAAAAATAAGTTGTCACAACTGATTGGTTTTATCGATCGTAATAATATACAGATCGATGGCAACACCGAGGATGTGATGCCGCTTGAAGACCTGAAAGGCAAATGGGAATCATTTGGTTGGCATGTTATTGAAATCGACGGACATAACATTGAAAGTGTTATCGATGCTGCCAGCATGGGGCGAGCGATTGAAAGTCGTCCAACGATGATAATTGCACATACGATTCCTGGTAAAGGTGTCGACTTTATGGAGTATGACTATCGTTGGCA
>JAKQOF010000023.1 GCA_029565375.1 bacterium | reverse complement strand
CGCTTCAAATACGACGCCACTATCCTTTATACCAGACTGCGGACGTGCGTCAGGGCTGTTTTCTATCATAGCAGCGGTGACAGCTTGCTTGGTGGCTGCTTCGTCCGCAACTAGGTTACCTGTGAGTGGTGAATAATATTTTGGTGCAGGTTTAGGTGGTTCAGGGGCGACTTGAACGACTTCTTGAGTCACCTCAACCGGCTGTTGGTAAAGAAGGGCAAAAACGCCAGCTGCAGCACCAAACACAAGGATGATACCACCGATAATCATCAAAAGCACACGATGCCGTCGTACGCGTGACCAAAATCCTGTCTTTAAGTGCCTATCCATAGCTTAAGCGTTATTATAACAGATTATTTTGTTAGGCTATAGGTATAAATATTGATTATTATGTATAATTGTGATATAATAAAAATATATGGACGTGAAAGGTATTCGCGAAACTCTTATTCCCGCTATCAGTACCGCTGCTGAGGGACATGCTGTTGCACAGGCAGCTGAACGAAAGGCTGATGAGTTGTTGGCTAAGACGGAACTTTTGGAAGAAGACATGCGTCGATTACTGGGTGATGTCGCGGTAGTAGCTACGCGGCAGTAATTGCCTGTTGCAGGCGACTGCGCACCGTGTCTTTGCCAAGTGTCGCGAGTGTATCGTTGAGAGCCGGGCTAAACGGTGCCCATGACACGGCCAGGCGGATGAGGCTAAATAAGATACCGGGCTTTTGACCAGTTGTTTCAAGTAGTGTATTGAGCGTATTCTGGATTGACTCGCTGTCGAAATCTGACGTATCGAGTGCGTCATGTGTTGCAGTCAGTAACGCTACAGCCTCATCCGTTGAGAGCTTGGCAAGTTGTTTGTTGTCAGCGACCATTGCCCAATCTGGCGTTGGGGTAGCAAAAAAGTAATCGGTCAGAATCGGAAGATCTGCCAGTGTTTTGAGGCGGTCTTGGACGAGCGCAAGGATTTGCTTTTTGTGGTCTTCAGTCGCCTCTTTGGCAGATGATGGCCAAAAGTCTGACACGCGTTCGTAGAGGTCCTCAAGACTAAGCGAACGGATGTGCTGGCCATTCATCCAAAGCAGGCGCTGCTCGTCAAAGCGCGCGCCGCTGTGTTGTACGCGGCCAAGGCTAAACTTCTCAATCAATTCGTCGCGACTAAAAATCTCTTGTTCGGTGCCATCGTTCCAACCCAGGCTGGCGATAAAATTAATTAACGTTTCAGGCAAGTAACCGTCACGAAGATAGTCCAACACGTCTTTGGCGCCGTCACGTTTGCCGAGCTTTTTGTTACCTGACTCTGCCATGATGTGCGGCATGGTGGCAAAGATGGGAAATGCCAAGCCAAGTGCCTCGTAAAGGTTCAGATAGTTTGGTTGGCTGGAGATAAACTCTTGCCCACGGATAATATGGGTAATATGCATCTCGGCATCGTCGACGATGTGGGCGAAGTTATATGTTGGATAGCCGTCAGACTTGATGAGGATGAAGTCGTCAATTACGTCTGGTCCTGTGTGCAGGTCACCCATCACCTCATCGTGCCACGAATATTCCTTGGGCTCTGACTTAAAACGAAGCGGTGTTGTGCCGTCCCAAGCCGGTGGGTTCTCAGGTCGGTGGTGGCGATACAAAAACGCGCGCTTCTCTGCTTTGGCGGTATCACGAAAGGCTTGGAGTTCGTCTGCCGTATATGGGTCGGCGTAGGCTCGGCCACTATCGATGAGTTTTTGCGCCCACTGTTTGTAGCTATCAAGTCGCTGGCTCTGGATGTACGGTGCGTATGGGCCACCAATGTCGGGACCTTCATCATACGTGATACCAAGTGCTTTCAGGCTGGTAATAAGATGTTCTGCTGATCCTTCTACTTCCCTCTTTTGGTCAGTGTCTTCCAGGCGTAAAATAAATTGACCATTTGCTTGACGGGCAACCAACCACGCAAAAAGTGCCGTTCGGAC
>JAKQOF010000014.1 GCA_029565375.1 bacterium | reverse complement strand
TACCAATACACCCGCTGTAATGGTAGGCGACTGCAATTGGGTCTGGATATCTAATGCTTCTTGCCAGACAATAGCACTATCTTTACTATCGTTCGATGCAATCTCTTGCAAGAATCCAAGACCAATACCAAATCGTACGGCAAAAAACTGTCCCCCATAGACTTGTCCGACAGCCGTCGCAACATCGTATGGTGATGGTGAACGTGGCAACAAACCGAGAACATCTCCAGCGAGAACATCATCAACAGATGTTATGACTGTATGTGGTGCCAAATCTTGCAATTCACCGTTTTTCCATTCGACAATCATGGCAGGTATCGCCGACAAGCCAATTAACGCCCAACCAATCGCAAAACCATATACGAGACTGGCAACTCCCGCAATAATAAACACAATCATTAAAGCAGCAAGAATGCCCAGCAATGGCTTCGTCAGACTCGTGTGAATACGTGCTTTTTCAGCCCGACCACTACGATAATTAAATGTGTTTATCGCCATATTGGCACCCATCCAAGAGCCATCATGACCAGACCCGCAATCGGCAGTAGTGGCACGAGTGCCCATGCCGCCAATATAATAGCTCCAAAGATTGCCTGCAAACATATAACGATACAGCCGATTATGACCATGAAGCTACGGACAACCGCTCCGACGATGCGCGATATAAGCTGGTCAAACAACGCTCGTATTTGTACACTCCACGCGCCATCGACACTCCCCGCCGATATCTGACGAAACGGCGTAAACAACGTGCGAAGTAATAAGCCTATAGAAAAATAATCATTCGTCTGGGCAATCCGTTCTGCCATCAAAGCAGCGCGCTGTCGCCATCCACCGCTATACCACCAGGTCAGAATTCCCACCAAGAACATAGCCTCATTATACCTGTTTGAGCTATAATAGGCCATATGCCTAAACGCTACGTTACACTCCTCGGAAAAGCTGTCCGCGTCGTAGCCCGGATCCGTGGTGGCGGCTCTGCCCTTCCTGGTCTTGTCGTCGAAAAAATTGACCCCCAATTTATTCAACGTACACTTGCGACGCTTCCTCGTGGCGTCGTTATCATAAGCGGCACAAACGGCAAAACGACTACGACAAAAATGGTTGTCGAACTTCTTGAAGGCCAAGGACTAAAAGTATTTACGAACCGGACTGGAAGCAACTTTACGCGCGGTGTCGCTGCAGCGTTAATTGGCGAAGTTGATATGAAGGGCAAGCTTGACGCTGATATAGCAGTCCTGGAGCTCGATGAAGCACATGCCGTACACTTTGTTCGTACAATTCCGCCTAAGTATAGCCTGATACTCAACGTCATGCGCGATCAACTGGACCGCTTTGGTGAGATTGACACAACAGCAACTCTTTTACAAACAATTGCCTCGGCAACGACCGACACCGTCGTGCTCAACCGTGAGGACGAAAGAATCGCTGCGCTGCAGAATACACTCGTGACACAACGGGTACGGTTTTTTGGGCTGAGCGACGATTTACTGGCGACATTCCCCAGCGACGACAAACTCCATGGCGGCATATCACGGGCAGCGGCAATCAGTGCAGATGTAACACTCAGTTCATTCTTGCATGACAAAGCACGCTTTTTAATCGACGGCAAGGAAGTAACGACTCCTCTGAAACTACGTGGCATCTACAATGTATATAACGCTGCAGCTGCCCTGAGCTTGGTTCGTGCCATTCTCGG
>JAKQOF010000001.1 GCA_029565375.1 bacterium | reverse complement strand
GGCAACGTTGTACTAGCTGGTGATGCGGCACACGCCATGATGCCGTCAACCGGTATGGGTGGCTCGATTGGTTTGCAAGATGCAGACGTGCTTGCAGATTTGATTCTTGCGACACCACAACACTTGCTTCATACAGTCGCGAAGCGATATGAAAAAGTTTGTAAACCCCAGGCTAACGCTAATCAAAAGCAAGCGTTTTCTGTTGGTAAAATGATGCTCGCAAAGGGCTTAAAGCTGGCTGTTCGTGACGCGATTATGCCATTGCTGCCAAAAAATTCGTTGAGCCGCATGGTTGTTGCTGCCAAGCAATAGTTCTTATTTGACGTGCTGGGTAACGAGTGAGATGACAGGATCTGACATCTCTTGTTTTGTCATGTTTGCAGACGTATCGAGCAGGTACATCGGACGACCAGTGCCGGGTGCTGGCTCGATGGTTGGTAGGTGTGACACGGCAACGTTAGCAGGACGAACCAGGGTTTGTACTGGGCGTTTTTCGTCGGCTTCATTGCGCGTGTTAATTTGTTCGACAAGTGCATCAACTGATGCTTTTTCGTTATCATCCAGCTCATCATATTGGCGAGTGGCAAAACCTAGTGTTCGGCGTGCACCGACGACTGAATCACAGATAAAGTAGAGACCCAGGCGGAAGTCGCACAGACCTTCGCTTTCAAGCATTGCGCCGACTTCTTCGAGTGCGCGGCCGTCAAGCAGTACAATCTGGAAGCCCTCGGCGCGTGCGTCACGCAACCAGCCTTTTAAGAGCTCATCTTTAAAATACTGTGACAGGGGACGTGCGCCAATTTTGGCACTATTGTGACCAACTTCGTTGGTGTACAGCAGCGCGTCACGTTCGTCTTTGGACATGTGGTATACGGCTTTTACGAGCTGGACGCAGTCTTGAACATTGTTGTCGTCTTGGAGGAATGCGTCGATTGCGTCGGGGCTATCCAGGTTGGTACCAACACGCGTGGCTGCGACAACTAAAACGCGGAACACTTGTCCCGCGTCAATAAGCATTACTTTATATCCAGCTTGATCGCGAAGGGCGTCCTTCGTTGCTTGGACGATAGTGCCTTTGCCGCTGCGAGCCTCGCCGTCAAATGTGACTAGGATCGGGAGGGGATTATTATTTGTCATTCAATTGGCCAGTATAGCAAACTACCTCAGAGGTGACAAGCAAGAGCCACGTTTACATGTGAGGCTTCTCGTGAGATAATCGTAAGCGTTAATCAATCTATTTTGATGGGAGTTGAGAATGGATCCAGAGCAAATAAAGCAACAGGACAACGAACCGCCACAACCACCAGACGACACATCTTTTGAACAGCAAAGTGATATGCAAATCCCTGAGCCAACAGGTACGCCATCACCATCAGTCGCAAGTGCGATTGATCAGCTTGGGGAAGGTAATGAACCAAACCAGACGCAGGACGCAGCTTTTGTTCCGCTGGCTCCCCCGCCTGCAAAGCCGTCACCTAAAAAGCTGATTACCGGCATCGTTATTGGTGTCGTAGTTATCATCGCCGCCGGACTTTTGTGGTATGCATTCTTCGGATCAGCACAAACATCAACCAACAGCAACGCGACACAAAGCGAACAGACAAAAACGACTGATACGGCAACAGACGAGACGTCAGCGCTGACGATTGATAAAGCAGTCGATGCACTCACCGTCAATTCGTCAAACGAGGCAAGCCTGTCCGGAACTGACGATAGCGACGCCGCCACTGACGCAGCAACAGCAACCGCAAATGTAGGAGACAGTGTCAATGAAGACAATTTTTAATAAGCAGCGGGTGATTGTAGCATCCGCGTTATCAGCACTCGTTGTTCTTTTTGGGACAACGCCGCTATACGCAGTCGAAACGACAACCGAGACACGTACAACTGAAGGTGTGGCATCGTGTTCACGAATTACAACCCTAGCAACTACCGGCAAAGAAGCCGTTTCGACTAAGCGTTCTGCTTTGCAGACAGATTTTTCTGAGCGACTGATGAAAATTGCAACAACGCAAACCGAGATTGATAAAAAGATCACCGATGCACGTCAAACGGCAACAACGACGTTTGAAGAAAAGATTACGGCACTCGAGGCACAAGAAGGTCTCACCGACGAACAGCTGAAGGCTATTGCGACCTACAAAGTAAGCGTTCAGGACGCACAGACTGTACGAAAGACAGCTGTTGACGATGCTCGTACGGCATATCGTACAGGTGTTGCGAATGTTATTGGCACGCAACAGCAAACACTTGCAACTGCTGCAACAACATATCAAACAACAGTAAGTACTGCATTTACAACGGCAACGACCAACTGTACAACTGCTAATGCAGCTGCGACACTTGCGACGTTGAAGTCGTCAATCAAAACAGCGCGTGACAAACTTGCCGCGGCTCGTCAACCAGAGTCAACCAAGACGGCAATTAAGGCACTTGCAACTACACGTGAAGCTGCGATTAAAGCTGCTAACACTGCGTTTGCAAAATCTGTTGCTACGTATACGACAACATTAAAGACAGCTTTAGGTATCACAGAAACGACGACAACAACTCCATAAGGTTGTCGTTTAGCAAAAGAAAATATCCCACAGTACGTGGGATATTTTCTTTGGTAGCACCGACAGGGCTCGAACCTGTGACCTTAGGCTTATGAGTCCTACGCTCTAACCAGCTGAGCTACGGTGCCTCGTCGAAACTCACTCCAGGTTCTCGCAACAATCGAAAACGATTATTGCTGTCACCTTCCGTTGTTTCTCCTCTCAAATCGACAAACAGCTAAAGCTTGGTTTGTCGCTTTGTGGAAGCGCGGTTGAAATGAGTACAGAGATGATTGTAGCAAAGAACGGACTTGTTTTCCAGAGGTGTGTAGGGTGGTATAATGAATCTACTTCCCTGTGATACTCACTGACTATATAGTTAAGCGTCCCTCACGGCTGGATCATTCAATATCGTCTTCGGATTCTCGCTAGAAACGGGCAAGAAAACGGACGAACGCTCTAAACGTTTCCCTATTATTTAATTCTTCTATTACGAAAGCTACGCTTGCGCTTTAGGGGGAGGAGTGAATTTTTGAATTCACTTCAAAAATGAAACGGAGGGGTGAGCCCCTCCTGGAGACAATAATGAATGATGAAACTTTTTTGAACGAACGTGTTGATGTGGTCGCGGTATTTGGCGAAGGACTGAACCCGTGTCGTCCTATTAAATTTAGGCGGCCGAGTGGGCGAGAGATAACAATTACCGAGATTGGGTTGCGCCATCCTAATGTCCAAGGCAAGCGCATGGTTCACGTGTTTGACGTGACAGACGGCGGCGCAGATTATCGCCTGGAATTTGATAGCGAACGGCTGACATGGCATTTAAAGATGGAAGCCGACCATTATGAAAAATAGGTTTTTATATGATCGAGAGTTTGGACAGATTCGTTCTGAGGGTCACTTTATGGGGAGCTATTGCTCGCCCATGGCGTTCGGCCTTCGCTACCGCTTCGCAAGCCCTCTGAACGAACTGTCTGAACTCTCTCGCCCACAGGGAGCACGCCAGTTTAGAGATACTTTTATTTCGACAGACTGTGGCGGTAGCCAGCCGAACGCCATGGGATGGTCGCAGACCACCCATAGAGCGTGCTGTCGAATAAAATGTATCTCCGAATTGGCGGCTAGGAGTCTGTATGAACGAGTTTAATCACGAACGCCCGCTGATTATGCACATAGATTTAAATAGTTGCTTTGCGTCTGTTGAGCAACAAGCCCGTCCGATGTTGCGTGGCCGACCCGTCGCTATTGTTAATCGTCGCACGGACACGACTGCATTAGTGACTGCGAGTTACGAGGCAAAGGCGATGGGCGTAAAGGTGGGCATGAAGTTGCGAGAAGCCAAGATACTGTGTCCAGACATTATTGGCATCGAAAGTGACCCAGCAAAATATCGCTTCGTGTATCATAAACTGCTTGATATCATGCGTGACTATTCGGCGCATGTCACTATGAAGAGTATTGATGAGGGCGTGATTGATTTTCACGATAGCACCGCAGCAATTGCCGGTCGTGATCTTGCAGACATTGGGTATGAGATTAAGCAGCGGTTAAAAGATGAAATCGGCGTGTGGATGCGTTGCAATGTCGGCATTAGCACTAATCGCTTTTTAGCAAAAACTGCCGCAGGACTTCACAAACCCGATGGACTGGATGTGATTACACCTGAAAATATTCAGGATGTACTTGGGTCACTCAAGCTGACTGACCTGACCGGCATTGCTGGACGTAACGAAAAGCGACTCAATAGCGTCGGTATCTTTACGCCACTACAGTTTTTAGCGGCAGATAGCGTCACGCTTCACAAGATGGTCTTTGCGAGCGTGGTGGGTGATTGGTGGTACAAGCGTCTGAGAGGTTGGGAAGTTGATGACGTAGCAACTGATATTAAACGAGTTGGGCGACAATATGTTTTGGAGCGGTTTGGTTTGTCATATGATCAGATTTTGCAACGGCTTCACCACTTGTGTGAGTCGGTCGGCAGTCGTATGCGCGGCCAACACAAAGCCGCTCGGGGGATATATGTCTATGCCAAGACTCTCGATCGTCAGTACTGGCACGCTAGTCATATGTCGCAGTTGCCTTTTTGTCATGATCAGACAATATACCTACAGGCGCAACAGTTGTTTCGTGACGCACCAACGCGCCTTCGTGAAATCGGGATCCATTGTTATGAGCTACAGGATGATATGGATAGTCAATTAAGTTTGTTTAATGATCAGATTGTTCGCGAGCGTCAGGTAACGAGTGCGATTGATGATATTAATGCGCAGTTTGGTGAGCGGACAATTCACTCAGCGGATACACTCAACACGGGTACATATGTGAAGCAAAAGATTCCATTCGGTAGTACAAGGTATTTGTAAGACGTATACTACGTAGTATGAAAACACGATATGTTGTGGCGGTGAGCGGCGGAGTAGATTCTGTTGTTTTGTTACATATGCTGTCACAGAGCCCGGATTTGGAGTTGATCGTGGCACACTTTGACCATGGCATTCGTGAGACATCTGCAGATGATGCAGCTTTTGTAGAGTCGCTTGCAAAGACATACAATCACCCATTTGTGACAAAGCGTGAAGAGTTGGGTAAACAGGCGAGTGAAGAGCTGGCGCGTGATCGTCGCTATGCGTTTCTTCGTGATGTTGCTAAACAATATGACGCGCAGATTGTGACCGCGCATCACGCTGATGATGCGGTTGAGACAGTTGCAATTAACCTGAAGCGTGGAACAGGGTGGCGGGGACTGGCGGTGCTCGACTCTGATATCCGCAGGCCACTCATTGGTATGAGCAAAAACGAGATTATTGCGTATGCGCACAAATACAATTTAGAGTGGCATGATGACGAGACGAATGACAGCGATGTGTATTTACGTAATCGCATTCGTCGTCAGTTGTCACAATTAGATGATGATACGAAGCGACAAATCCTCGGACTGCGTGCTGAGCAAATCGAACTGAAGGACAAGATTAACGCTGAAGTAGAGCAATGTGTCGGCAAAGGCCCTCAGTATGATCGTTATTTTTTTATCTATGCCCAACAAACGGCAGCGCTGGAATGTCTTCGTTTTGTGACAGATGGTCAATTGACGCGTCCGCAACTCACAAGAGCCTTGTTGGCAATCAAGACTAACCCAGCAGGGACACAATACCAAGCAGGATCAGGGATTCTCTTTCGTTTCACCTCTCGTAATTTTGAGGTGGAACTGATAAAATAAGATAAAGTAGAGACTTCTGTGGAACTATACAATCGATACAACTGAAAGGACAGATAATTTTTTATGGCAACTAAACCACCAACTCCTAAAAAGCCAAGCAACTTTATACGACTGGGTCTTTTTTGGGCTATTTTAGTCGTCGCAATTTTGGCCGTTGTTGCCATTAGCTCACCGCGTGACACATTAAAGGAAGTATCAATTTCTGAAGTAATTTCTCGTGCGAATGCAGGTGAGGTTACCAAGATCGAAATTCAAGGCAATGAAGTAAAGGTAACGCCAAAAGGTAGTGACAAGCCAACTGAAAAATCGACAAAAGAGTCGGGTAGTAGCATTTATGACCAGGGTCTGAATAAAGATGCAAAGACTGAAGTAAAGATTGTACCGCCGTCAACGACTGGCGATACATTGTGGAACCTGGCGATTATCATTATCCCTGTGATTTTGATTGCTGGCTTCTTTATGTTCATGATGCGTCAGGCGCAGGGCCAAAACAACCAAGCAATGGGCTTTGGTAAATCAAAGGCCAAGTTGTACGGGCAAGACAAATTAAAAGTTGTGTTTGACGATATAGCTGGTAACGAATCTGCCAAGCAAGACCTTGAAGAAGTTGTTGACTTCCTAAAGCACCCAAAAAAGTACGAAGCACTTGGAGCAAAGATTCCAAAGGGTGTATTGCTGGTCGGTAATCCAGGTACTGGTAAAACAATGCTGGCACGTGCAGTTGCAGGTGAGGCGAACGTACCGTTCTTCTCAATCAGCGGTTCTGAATTTGTTGAAATGTTTGTGGGTGTTGGTGCGTCACGTGTACGTGATTTGTTTGCGAAAGCAAAGAAGAACGCTCCTGCGATTATCTTTATCGATGAGATTGACGCTGTTGGCCGCAAACGTGGCAGCGGTATGGGTGGTGGACATGACGAACGTGAACAAACCCTCAACCAGATTCTTGTCGAGATGGATGGTTTCGAGACCGGTACGAACGTCATTGTACTCGCGGCTACCAACCGTTCTGACGTGCTTGATCCAGCACTCCTTCGTCCAGGGCGTTTTGACCGTCGTACAAATATCACACTGCCTGAGCGTAAAGACCGTGAAGCTATTTTGAAAGTTCACTTTAAAAAGAAGCCTGTTGACGACACAGTAAATCTTGATGCACTTGCAGCTAAAACTGCCGGTTCATCTGGTGCTGACCTTGCGAATATCGCTAACGAAGCAGCGATTGTTGCTGCACGTCGCAATGCAAAAAAGATTAGCAACAAAGACCTGACAGAAGCATTTGAAAAAGTTGCCATTGGTCCAGAACGCAAAGCCAAGATTATGAACGACAAAGAAAAGCGTTTGACTGCCTATCATGAAGCAGGTCATGCTATCGTTGGTCACTTGCTCCCTGATAGCGACCCGGTTCACAAGGTGACGATTATCCCTCGTGGTGGCACAGGCGGCGTCACATGGTTCTTGCCTCCAGAAGACACCAGCTATACGAACGTCTATGAGTTTAAAGATATTTTGGCTCGTGCCCTCGGTGGCCGTATTGCTGAAGAAATTGTCTATGGCAAAGACGGTATCACAACTGGTGCAGGGTCAGACCTCCGCAAGGCAACCGAGATTGCTCGCGACATGGTCATCGAGCAAGGTATGGGATCAAAGCTACGTGACCAAGTATTCCACGACGATAACGGCGGTATGGTCTTTGACAAGATGACTCACGAGCGTCCATACAGCGACGACACGGCCAAGTTGATTGACCTTGAAGTACGACACTTAATGGAAGAAGCAAAGACACGTGCGTACGCAATACTTACTCACGCACGCAAAGACCTTGACGCAATGGCAGAAGCCCTTTTGAAAGAGGAAACACTCGAAGAAGACCGCGTCAAAGCAATTTTGAAAGACGCAACGCTACCCAAGGAGGCCAAGCTCTACTAGGCAAGGCTAAACTTCTATGGCAGGCATATTAAGTAACGAAGTGAAGGCCAACAAGAAGCTCCCTCTCCAGCTTGCAGCAGCGCTTTTGGCGGGCTCGACACTGATATCGAGTATCCTTGGATTATTGCGCGACTGGTTGTTGAATAACCTCTATTTAAAAACCTATGCCACAGCACTTGATGCCTATACAGTTGCATTTTTGATCCCGGACTTCATGTTCTTTATCTTGGTCTCGGGAGCATTGAGTGTTTCCTTTATTCCGGTATTTAATCAGCGACTCACAACCGGCAACAAGCGGTCTGCATGGGAACTATCGACAAGTGTCTTGAACCTGATGGCGCTCGTTACATTGATTGCAAGTGTGTTAATTATTGTATTTGCCGAGCCGTTGGTGCGCTTTGTGGTTGGTCCAGGTCTTGATGAATCCAGTACAGCACTTGCGATTAGTATGATGCGTGTCATTGCGATTAATCCGTTCTTGTTTGCCATTGCAACAGTCGTATCAAGTATGCAACAAGCGGTTGGCCGCTTTGCGTTTTTTGCACTCGCACCAACTGTCTATAACACCGGTATCATCATTGGTGCACTGTTTTTCACGAACGGTATTAATTTGTTCGGTTGGCAAGTATTTGAGGGTGGTATTATGGGTGTCGCACTGGGAGTTGTGCTCGGCTCGATTTTACAATTGATTGTCAGTTGTGTCGGCCTATTTGGTCTCGGCTTTGATTATCGATTTAAAATTTACTGGAAGAACAAAGGTCTTCGTAAAGTTTTGGCACTCTTGCCGGCGCGTTCGATTGATCAAGGGATTGATTATGTGAATAGCATTGTCGAAACAAACCTTGCGTCGCGACTCGCAACCGGAAGTGTGCGTGTCTATCAACAGGCGATGACTTTATCATTCGTACCGATTAATCTTATTGGCGTTGCAATTAGCACCGCAGCCTTTCCAAAGATGACGGAACGTATTGCTGCTGGGCGCTTTGACCTATTCAAACAAGAACTGCAGGCCGTCCTACGGGTCATTATCTGGCTGGCGTTACCAGTGACATTGATTGCATTTTTGGGTAGAGGCTACTTAGTGAGCTTCTTGGTTAACGGCGGTGATGTGTTGATATCAAGTGTCTTTGGCTTGCTTGCGATTGCCATTCTGTTTCGATCGATCTATCACATCTCAGCCCGTAGTTTTTACGCGCAACAAGACACCAAGACACCGCTATATATCTCACTATTCACTATTGCCTTAAACGTTACGCTTGCCGTGTGGTTTACAATGGGTTTGAATTTGGGCGTATACGGACTCGCCTGGGCGTTTTCAATCGTGTCAGTAGTCGAGGTGGCAATCTTGTTTACACTCATGTCACGACGAATCAAAGGTCTATTTGATGCTGTGTTTATTCGAGCTGTTACGCGCATGGTAATTGCTGCTCTCATCATGGCAGTTGTAACGTACATAACAGTACAGATACTGCCGTTTAACGGCACTAGTCCATATGTCGTCAACTTGCTGCGATTTGGAATGATCACGCTCGCCAGCGGTATTGTCTACTTTAGCCTCTCGTATGCCATGAAGCTGAATGAGATGAGTCCTGTCGTGAACCGCATAAAGAAAATTGTGCAGAGGAATCGATAAGCTTGTGAATCAAAACCAGATTCGTAACTTTTGTATTATTGCCCATATTGACCACGGCAAGTCGACACTTGCTGATCGCATGCTTGAACTGACCGGGACCGTGCAAAAACGCGATATGAAATCGCAGTTACTTGATAGTATGGACCTGGAGCGCGAGAAAGGTATTACGATTAAACTCGCGCCAGTGCGTATGAAGTACAAAAACCACGATTTGAACCTTATCGATACTCCTGGGCATGTTGACTTTAGCTACGAAGTCAGTCGATCACTTGAAGCATGTGAAGGCGCAGTGTTGGTTGTTGATGCCAGCCAAGGTATTCAGGCGCAGACACTCGCAAATGTCTATTTGGCCCTTGCTGCAGACTTGACGATTATTCCTGTCCTAAACAAGATTGACTTGCCAGCAGCTGATGTTGCCCGCGTGAGCGCCGAAGTTATTAACCTACTGGGCTGCCGCGAAGAAGATATTATTAAGATCAGCGCTAAAACAGGTGAAGGTGTTGATGAGGTGCTCGATGCGGTAGTTGAACGCATCGCACCGCCACAGGGTATTGAAACCGAGCCAACCCGTGCATTGATTTTCGACAGTTACTACGATGATTATCGGGGCGTTATTTTATATGTGCGAGTTGTTGACGGCACTATTAAAAAAGGCGATACCATAGAGATGATTGCCACGAACGCCAACGGAC
>JAKQOF010000110.1 GCA_029565375.1 bacterium | reverse complement strand
GAAAAGGTCTTCCTATTGCAACACCTGCGTTATTAACCAGAATATCCACTGTGCCGTATGTCTCGACGGTTGCAGCGAAGAGTTTTTGTACGTCGTCTGGACTGGAAAGATCAGCTTGTACAAAAAGGGCTGTACCTCCGGCTTTGGTGATTTCATCAACGGTGCTGTGACCACCTTCGACATTATCACGAGTAGTGATGACAACCTTTGCACCTTCACGAGCGAAGAGGAACGCTGTTGCTTTGCCGATATTTGCCGCAGACCCAGTTACGATCGCTACTTTATCTGCAAGTTTCATACATTGTCTCCATTACGTTGCTTTTATTGTAACAAATAAAAAACACCCTCGGTAGCGATCAAAGGGTGTTCTTTATGTGGAGGGCCAGCGGGGACTTGAACCCCGGACACCCTGCTTAAGAGGCAGGTGCTCTAACCAGCTGAGCTACTGGCCCATATTTGTGCGTGAATCAGAATGTATTTTCAGAATGAGAGCTTATTGCCATATCGTTAGAGCACCAAGGTGCTTATTGATTATTTTTCTGACAGGCAAGCTGTCAGGGCAGCTGAGTTACTGACACATAATTACGCTCTCAAAACTATAGCAAATAGAGGTCAGAATGTAAATATGCGTGGTATAATAAGTCAAGTTACGCACCCGTAGCTCAGCGGATTAGAGCACTGGTCTTCGGAACCAGGTGTCGCAAGTTCGAATCTTGCCGGGTGTACCATAGAAAAAGAGTCAGTTTTGCTGACTCTTTTTCTTGCTATAATACAAACATATGCGTCATACGCTTCACCCAAAACATAAAGTTGAATCAACAGGCGGCATCGACACGCTTGCGCTGATTGTCAGTATTATTCAGCCGCTGACAACATTGCCACAGATATATATCGTCTTTGCCGAGCAAAATGCTTCGCAGATATCGCTCTTTATGTGGACGGGCTATAACGTTGCGAGTGTCATCTTGTTGATATATGGTTTCAAGCACAAGCTACTACCAGTTATTTGCGCGCAGATCCTGTGGATTGTTGTGCAGACCGCGATGATGATAGCAGTCTTTCTTTTTTGATACACTAATACTATGACAGTCATCGACGATTATCTACA
This sequence comes from bacterium, assembly GCA_029565375.1. Lineage (GTDB taxonomy): Bacteria > Patescibacteriota > Saccharimonadia > Saccharimonadales > Saccharimonadaceae > UBA1547. The sequence continues at coordinate 1,352 of JAKQOF010000110.1, read as the reverse complement.
AAACGTTACCGCCGAACAAAAAACTGCGTTAGAGCGGGTTCGTGCAACTATTAAAAAAGTCTTGCCTGATACAACCGACACGATTGGCTACGGCATACCAGTATTACGATACAAAGACAAATATTTAATCGGCTTTGCGGCGTTTAAGAATCACATGAGTATCTTTCCTGGCGCATCACCAATTGCGCGTACGATGGACAAGCTGGGCGGGTTCAAAACGGCAAAGGGTACGATACAATTTACGCTTGATAACCAGATTCCTGATGAGCTTTTGATCGAGATTGTTCAGCAGTCAGCCAAGAAAATACTTGAGCGCTAGTTCATACTTGTTTGGACTTATTACTGAGGAAGCGATATAATCGCGGTATGAATGACACACCACAAATCTCCGTCGTGAGAGTCCCGACAGGCCTCCACATACCGGACGCAATGCGCGTAGCACAGAACCGCCTACTCGCACGCTTTAGCAGCGCGCCTACCGCAGACAACCTACAGAATGCAGTTAATAACGAGAACACACTATTAATTGTTGCGATTGATGGCACTGCGCCACAGTCCGAGGATGATTGGCAGAACATACCCACTGAGGCATATGCAGGGACGCTCACATTGTTGTTGTTACAAACGCCGTGGCAAACCATTGCGCACATCGAGGAGGTGATTGTAGATGAGGGACACGAAGGCAAGGGTGTTGGCAAACAGCTCATGCAAAAGGCGATTGAGCTAGGCAAAGAACATGGCGTCAAGATGTTTGACCTGACATCTAGCCCAAGCAAGGTTGCTGCGCAGGCCTTATACGAAAAAGTCGGCTTTAAAAAACGAGAGACAAATAACTGGCGCTACGAGGTATAGGCTAGTGGCGAAATCGTACGATATATATAAAGCTGGCGGGGTCATTATTCGAAATCGGATGTTATTAGTTGTTCGTGCAACAGGCAAAGATATTTTTGTCGCACCCGGTGGAAAGTTGGAGCCTGGCGAAACGTTTGTCGATGCACTGAAGCGTGAGCTCATTGAGGAAGTGCAAATTACTGTTAATGATAGCCAACTTGAACTCTTAGGTACGTTTGAAGCAACGGCTGCCGGAAGTGAGAGTAAGAGCCTGCAGATGCAGGTATACATCGTAAACAGCGACGCACAGCCAACGGCAAGCAGCGAGATAGAGGAGATGCGATGGGTAAACACCCAGACAGACAGTCTTGCTATCGGATCGATTTTTGAACATGATGTGATGCCGCTTCTTAAGCAACGCGGCTTTATCGACTAGCCCTTTATTGATCGGCTTTCAAGAGGGAGTTGATCGTACAGCGCTTTGACCGTTTTGTGTGTCAGTGGGTCAACGAATTCTGGCG
>JAKQOF010000083.1 GCA_029565375.1 bacterium | reverse complement strand
AGTACATCTGCGAGGAAAAACAACAATGAATAAAAATAGTATTGTTACCATCAACGGTCAACAATATGACGCCGTCTCGGGCCTGCCGCTGGCAGGTCAGCAATCAGCACCCTCAACAAAACGGCCGACCCCCGCAGGTTCTGTTCACAGCCCACTCCAAAAGTCCAAGACACTCGTTCGCCGAGTCACCAAAAAGCCATCTCCTATATCAAACCATCGGCCAAAAACCGCAGGTAAAACCATGGACATTGCCCGCAGCAGCAAGATATCTCGCTTTGCACCACATCCAATCGCCCCAACGCAGCCATCTGCAGTCCGCGTACGTGACCTGCCGGTCGCTGCGCATCCTATGGTATCAAAGGCTCATCACACACTTCGAGGCAACAAACCTGTACCAAAGCCAGCCAAAACCTCTCAAGCGGTCAAAGAGGAGGCAATTGTTGCTGCACTCGCACAACCATCAGTCAAAGCACCTCGCAAGCGATTTTTCGAGCGTCATCCACGAGCAATTACGATTATCAGCATCAGCGTTGCAATCGCACTTGTTGGCGGTTATCTAACCTACGTCAACATGCCCAACTGGTCAGTTCATGTCGCTGCGGCGTCGGCTGGCGTCGACGCAACGTACCCGCAATATCGTCCAGATGGCTACAGCCTTAACGGAGGACCCCAATGGAGTGACGGCCAAGTAACGCTTAACTTCTCAGCCAATGCCGGGACAGGTAAGTTTAGCATTAAGCAGTCCAAGAGTTCGTGGGACTCAAGTGCCGTGCTTGACAATGTGGTACGCAAAAACGTCGGTGAAAAATATATCACCAATCAAGAACGTGGGCTGACTATTTATACCTACAGTGGTAACGCTGCGTGGGTAAACGGGGGCATCCTATACACCATCGAAGGTGACGCGCCACTGTCTGGCGAACAAATTCGCCGCATTGCGACAAGCCTTTAAGGAATATAAGAAAAACCGTCGACACCGTCTCTCAAACATCCCCTTTACGCGCCTATAATTTCACGTTCATCGATGTAAATTATAGGGCTGCAATCGCTTTAGGATGTTATCGAGAGATGTCTCGGGTTTTTTATCTGTAGAAGTGGTAAAATAAGGCATATGACAGTTCGAACTCGTTTTGCTCCCAGCCCAACAGGATTTTTGCATGTCGGTGGCGTCCGAACGGCACTTTTTGCGTGGTTGGTCGCCCGTCAGGCAAATGGTCAATTTATTTTGCGCCTGGAAGATACTGACCAAAAGAGAGAAGTAGAAGGCTCAGCCGAACATCTTATTACCAGCCTCAACGCACTTGGTATCACGTATGACGAAGGTCCCGACATTGGTGGCCCATACGCGCCGTATATTCAAAGCCAACGACTCGACAGCTACAAACAATGGGCGCAAAAACTCATCGACGCCGGACGCGCCTACGCTGATCCGTACACCGCAGACGAGCTCCAGGCCTTTCGTGATACCGCCAAAGCAGAGAAACGTGCGTTTTTGTATCGCCACCACCGACCTGAGAACCCACCAGCCTGGGACGGCACGACGCCACTTCGTTTTAAGTCAGAACCAAAAGAATATTCGTGGTACGACGAGGTGATGGGTGACCTGCACACAGGACCAGACGTGATCGACGACTTTATCCTCATCAAATCTGACGGCTATCCAACGTACAACTTTGCACACATTGTTGACGATGCCGAGATGCATATTACCCATATTATCCGTGGACAAGAATTCATCTCTAGCCAGCCTAACTATCTGAACCTGTACGAAGCGCTAGGGCTAGCGTTTCCCATCTTTGCCACTATGCCGCACATCATGGCGGAGTCAGGCAACAAAAAGCTTGGCAAGCGTGACGGCGCCAAAGACGTATTGGACTATCTACGTGATGGTTATTTGCCTGAAACATTGATTAATTTTATCGCCAGCCTGGGCTGGAACGATGGCACTGAACAAGAAATTTTTAGTCGCGACGAGCTGATTGAAAAATTTAGCCTCGGCCGCGTGCAACACAGTGGCGCGCGCTTTGACGAGCAGCGTCTGCTCTGGATGAACGGCCAGCACATCCGCGCACTGTCACTAGACGACCTATACGCCCGCGTGGCAGACTTTTGGCCATCATCAGCCAAAGAGGCGATTGAAGATCACAAAAAGCAAATCCTTACTCTTGTCCAAGACCGCCTCAAGACACTCGCAGATTTACCAATCCTGACCGATTACTTCTTCGTCACACCAACACCAGACTGGGCAATGGTGGCCGACAACAAACAACTTGCCAAGCTCTCAACAGATGAAGCCGTAGCATTACTGACTGCAACACATGCCGCACTCGATACGTCTGGTTTTGACAGCGAGTCAATCCAAAACACACTCAACACACTGCTTGAAACAACTGGCCAAAAGCCCGGTATCTTGTTTAGTCTTATCCGTTTGGCAGTGTCATGGGCGCCGTTTAGCCCGGCCCTCAATGACACGCTCGCGACACTCGGCAAGGACGCAACTCTTCAGCGCCTCCAATCTGCAATCGACGCACAAAAGTAAGTACCATAAACAATCCCTCAATCTGCTATAATAACGCTTAAGCTATGGATGGGCACTTAAAGACAGGATTTTGGTCACACGTACGACGGCATCGTGTGCTTTTAATGATAATCGGTGGTATCATCCTTGTGTTCGGTGCTGCAGCTGGCGTTTTTGCCCTTCTTTACCAACAGCCGGTTGAAGTGACACCAGAGGTTGTTCAAGTTGCCCCCGAACCTGCCAAACCCGCACCAAAATATTATTCACCACTCACAGGTAGCCTGGTTGCGGACGAAGCAGCCACCAAACAAGCCGTCACGGCTGCCATGATAGAAAACAGTCCCGACGCGCGTCCACAATCTGGCATCAAAGACAGTGGGGTAGTGTTCGAAGCCATTGCCGAGGGCGGTATTACGCGCTTTATGGTTATCTACCAACAAGAAAAACCACAATTGATCGGACCTGTCCGCAGCACACGCCTGTATGACGTCGAATGGATTGCAGCTTTTAACGCCAGTGTTGCTCATGTTGGTGGTAGCGCAGAAGCTCTTGCCGAGATTCG
>JAKQOF010000066.1 GCA_029565375.1 bacterium | reverse complement strand
GTGCCACAGGCAGCACACGCATATATACCAGATTTGAACTCTTGGTCATACTCACCACTAAACGGCGCTTCGGTAGCTTTGTTGAAAAGCACGTCGTACTGAGCATCTGTCAGTTTTTTACGATACTTGTCGCCCGACATTTACTTTTCTTTCTTTTTGTCGAACTTATCAAGCTTCAACAAGCTGATAACCATGTAAATAACAAATGCGATGACAATAAAGTTAATCAGGTCGTTCAAAAATACTCCGTAATGAAGTACAGCTGGAGTGCCGTTAGATGTTGTACCGATTGTCCAGCTGAGGCCCTTTAGCCCGTCTGCAGATCCGAGAAGTAGTCCAATAGGGGGCATCACTACATTGTTCACCAGTGACGTCACCAACACGCTCACTGCGCCACCTAAGACAAGACCAACCGCCAAGCCAACAACGCCCTGCGTGCGGATAAAGTCCATAAAACCTTTTAGCTGTGATCGGCCAGCTTCGACAAGTGCTTCAGGCGCAGCCTGAGCGTGTTTGATAATCTTTGCTTTTTTGGTCGTTGCCATAAAAACTCCTCTTATTTCTAAGAGGTATTATATCATTTTGGAGTGTTGGGAGAAAGATATGCGCCGGAGGCGGCGGCGCAGTGCTACTAAAAGCCACCGCGCCGCCTGCGCTCCTAGCTGACCAGCGTGTAGGTCGCCCTCCGTGTCTTGGTCTCAACGACGTCCTTGCTGAGGCGTCCTCTCTTCACGAAGGCCTCCACGATCGTGGCGGCCTCACTGACGTCGAAGAACTCAGCCAACACCTGGTCGTACGGACCGTTGATGATCACGGTCAGTCGACGACCCTCAGCAGCCTCGACGCGATCCAGCACCTTCTTCTGGTCGATCGAAAGCGGCACCTGGATCGAGTGTTTGGTCTGCCTCATGTGTCCACCATCGTCTTGACGGCCAGTTGGCGACGTGTGCGTAACTCGAGCAGTCGGCGACTTCCCCAGCCAGTACACAGCCTGCTTAACGTCCTGCGTCTTGCCAGGAAGTCCTAGGTCGGAGGCCAGCTCCGCCCAACCGTTGAACTTGACTAGTAGACCACAGCTCAAAAGCTGAAGTCGCGCGTAGACATCGTTCATGAATCCAGCCTCTACGGCCATATCTTTCTCCCTCATTGTAAATACGAACGACGAGTCTTTCCCGTCTGTTCGGTCGTGCCCGCATTGAAACAAAAAATCGCCGAGATGGTCTCGGCGATTTGGTTTCAGCTGCGTTACGTACAAGAAACTATTCGGTGGAGACCACATCAAACAACATCATGAGGCAGAGCACAGATTGTTGTTGAGTTATCTTCATTCAAACAGTTTCCTTACTTACTATCTTACAAATAAGAACTGGTGATTGCAAGCTAGAGTTTGTCTGGCGCGGGAATGCCAAGAACTGTCAGACCATTTTTCAAAATACCCGCATACGCCTTTACCAAACGTACACGAATCGCCTCACGCTCATCCCCAATCACATGCGACTTCTCATAAAAGCGATTAAAGACCTGCGCAAGTTCATACAAATACGTACACACCAAATGTGGCGACAGTTCGTTAACTGCATTCGCAATAACCTCGGGGTACTCCGTTAACTTCACAAGAAGTGCACGTTCGTACTGATCGAACTGATCGATTAATACGCCCTCAGTGCTCGCTGTAGACTTCTGCACGATTGATACCGCACGAGCATGCGCATATTGCAAATACGGTCCGCTATTTCCATGGATACTGACTGACTCTTTTGGCTCAAAAATAATGTCTGGCCCAATCCGACTCTTCAAAAACGCATACTTCACCGCACCGAGTACTGGCGCGTCGTCGCGGTTACCCTGTGCTTTTTCGTTCTCGTCAGCGGCTATATCAAGCACGTCAACAGCACGAAGGAAGTTGCCTTTTCGGCTGCTCATCTTGACCCCGCCTGCAAGCTTCACGTTACCGTGCGTAAAATGCTTGGTTCGTTTTGCGAGTTCGGGCAAAAATTGTTCAATGCTTTTCAATACGACTTTCATGTATTCAGTGATGTCGTTACCGGTGATAATCACAGACTCGTCAAAGTGATAGTCAGCCCATTTTCTAATACTCAGACCAACGTCTTTTGCTTCATATGTCGGCAAACCTTCACTGTTAATAAAGACCCGGGTGTGAAGATCATACGGTTCACCCACAAAGACCACAGCGCCCTGACTCTCTTCGTACACGCCCTTATCTTTTTGTTCGAGGACTGTTGCAAGTCCCGTTGGAGCCGTCTCACTCTCGGGATAATACTTTTCAAAGTGTGTATTGATGCGGTCATAAAAAGCGTTAAAGTAGTCGTAGCTCCACTCGCGACACGTCCAATAAATGTGTGCAAAAGCAGATTCGTGGTCATTGTCATTATGTAGTTGGTACACTTTTTTATTCAGAATAATGATTTCAGCTTTACTGTCTTCGTTATCCTCATAAGCGTTTGTGCCTTCAACATAGGCAGATGCCATCCACTCGGAACGCTCGGCCTCTGGAATGTCAGCAAGTTTATCAGCGTACTCCCCGCCCAAGCGCTGTAAAATTGCCCACATCGTTTTACCGACATGAAGCCCCACATCGCCACCAAAGTTTACCCGGTGCACCGTGCCACCTGCGTGTTCAATCAAATTAGAGATCGCATCGCCAATCACACTCGTGTACAAATGGCCTGCGTGCAGGACTTTAAAAGGGTTCGGATCAGAGTACTCAGTCACCACGACCTTGCCAACATACGTTGTTGGGCGACCATAGTTGTTTTCTTGTTCAACAATATGTGTCAGATCTTGCGCAAGCACGCGGTCCGCAAGGCGAATGTTAATAAAACCGGGGCCAGCAATTGTCACGTCTGAGAAATCATTGTTATCGCGCAGCTCAACCGCCAACTGCTCGGCGATCTCGCGAGGGTTTTTACCCAGACTACCGGCCAGTTGCATCGCGACATTTGTTGAATAGTCACCGAACTGTGGGTCAGGGCGAGTAATCTTGACGTCAACTGCGACGTCGCCATACAACGCTTGTACTGCTTCGTTAATCTTTATATCCATTGCCTCTGATTATAACAGAGCTGCTAAAAGAGAGTTGCTAGTCAAACAACCGTAATGCATCACTAAGCTGCTCAAACCGATAGTCAGCTTCGTCTGAATCCTGGTACAGAAGAGCTGTTTTAATACCTAATTGCTTTGCTGGCTTGATGTCGGCATCAACGCGGTCACCAACATAAAGTATTTCCTCAGGGCGAAGCTCAGATAATCTAACCATTTCGTAAAAACCGTCGAGCGCCGGCTTCTTTTCGGCAATTTGATCACCAGTAAGAATGTGTGTAAAAACGCTTTTAGATATGTGAAGATGGTCGAGTAAGAAAATAACCCTGTGCGTAACAAAATTTGTAAATAAAGAAACGGGGACAACCTTGCTCAATGCAACTAGTGTTTTAGACACTTCCTCGTCTGGCACCAATAACTCAGTAAATTCGAACCCATCAAGCGCCTTCATCCAATAGTCAGCCGACTGGCCAAGCGAACGAAACACCGCGGAGTTACTACCATGTTGCGTATATAAATCTAGAAACTCCTTCTCGGCAACTTCTAGGTCATCAATCTTCTGAAGCTCTGCATATGTTTGAATGCGTAATGTATCGTGGGCCTTGTGAAACTCAGCAGTCTCCTTGTATAGAGTTCCTGCAAAATCGAACCAAACATGTTTTATCGTATTACTCGTCATAAATTCATATTACCAGACAAAATTTTACATCAACCCAGATTCGAGATTGATCTGAAAGTCATACCAGCCACTCTCTACGAGTAAAGTTAGTAAGTCTTTATCCAGACCTGTAACAATCATCACGCCAATAACAACTAAGATAATGCCCAAGACCTTACGAAATACGCCGTTTGGATTAATCCCCCAGCCTAACTTTTTCACTAACGCACGACCAAATATCGCAAGTAACGCCAACATTAACGACAGCCCAAGAACAAACGCCACCAAATATGCCAAGCCTAGTAGTGGGTCAACAGGCAAGATTGTCGCGACAATTAACGCATATGTTGGACTACAGGCACTAAACACAGGGCCAAGACTTGCGCCTAGGAGTAAATCACCCCAAATACCCTTTTTTGTTGATGCTTTACTGGTGTTTTGTTGGGCGACAATTGGCAGTCGCGTTTTTAAGGCGACCCACTCCCACAACTTTGGAAAAAGCGTGACAAGTCCAAACAATATAATAATCACACCGCTAATAATTGCCCACGTGGCTGACGGAATATTGAGGAGCAGAGTTGTCGACTTTAAAAGGACGCTAAAGATAATAATTGATATACCAAGGCCCAAGATTACAAACGTCGCACTATGTGACTTGTTTCCGTCAGAAGTCCTGGCCAGCAAAATAGGAATCATTGACACCACGCATGGTGCAAGTATCGTCAGCATTCCCGCGAGGAACGCAACGATCAAAATGCTCACTTAGTATTCTCCACAATCGCGTTCAAAGATTTTTCTTTTCCATAGCCGTTCCAAAGTGTCTGCTTTTCACCAGCTGAATTAACCCGTACAAAACTCGATTGAATTGTCACACCATACTTTTGTCGCAGTGTTTGTGCGTCATCGTAGTTCACCTTTAGTATTTGTAGGCCATCTGGCAAGTTCGCAGCTTCAATCGCCTGATCATACCCTCGGCACTCAGGACACCATCCCGCGTAAAAGAAAAGAATCGTCGTTTGATAACCACTATCATCAACTAGGTCAGCTGAGTAATTTTCATATCGACCGCTTGCAAGTACAACGGACGGTGTATCAGTACTTGGATTAGTCGTCGCAGGAACATCAACTACCTTCGACACGTCAACATCATCAATTACTGCGTCCATAGCGGTATTGGACGTCATCGGACGCAAAACAACAACAAGTACCAAGAGTCCGACAAGGACAACCGCTCCCACGATCCACCAGAGAAACTTCATATACCTAGTATATCAAAATTACGAACGAGTTGCAGCTTTGATCAAACCGACAAACAATGGATGTGCTCGGTTTGGACGAGATTTAAACTCGGGATGAGCTTGTGTCGCAACAAAATATGGATTACCGGGGGCTTCTACGTATTCAACCAAACGGCCGTCTGGCGATGCACCAGTAACCTTCAATCCGCCACGCTCGATATCTTCGAGGTATTGTTGATTGACTTCGTAACGGTGACGGTGACGCTCAATTGTTTGTGTGTCACCATACGCTTGGGCAACCTTTGATCCTTCAACCAACGTTGCAGAGTAGTCGCCTAGTCGTAGCGTGCCACCAGTTGATTCCTGGCCTTCTTGGCCTTCCATAATGTACACCACGTCGTGTGCAGTATCGGCATTAAATTCGGTACTATTTGCATCCTCAAGACCAGCTTTACGTGTACTGGCGATAACTGCGACCTGCAACCCCAAACAGAGTCCAAGATATGGTACATTATGGTCAAGTGCGTACCTGGCGGCAGCAATCTTACCTTCAATACCACGCGCACCGAACCCACCAGGCACAAGTAGTGCATCTACGCTCGCAAAGTCTTCGTCCTTGGCATCCTCGGCGCTAATCCATACTGTCTCCAGACCTACGCCTTCTTGCCACGCAGCGCTCTTTAACGCCTCAAGTACGGATATATACGTATCCTCGTTGTCCATGTACTTGGCGACCATGCCAATACGAACAGTCTGGTCATACGAGCGTTGCTGTGCCTCGACAATTGTTTCCCACTTAGAAAGGTCTGGTTCTGAGTCGTCACCAGTAAACGCATTCAGTACGTCGTTGATACCACTGTGTGCAATCGTCAGCGGCACTTCATAGACCGTCTCGGCATTTGGCAATAAAATAATCGCACGTTCGTTCACGCCACTAAATTGTGCAATCTTGCCCGCAATAGCTTGTGGTGCTGGATCATCAGTACGTACGACCACACAGTCTGGTGTAATACCAAAGCCACGCAACTCATTCAATGCATTTTGTGCAGGCTTTGTCTTAAACTCTTTGCTTGTTCCAATAAACGGTACGTACACAACGTGAACATACAAACAATTCTCACGGCCAACACGTCCGGCGAACTCACGAATCGCTTCAACGTAGCTCAGGCCCTCGTAGTCACCGACCGTCCCACCAATTTCAACAATGTGCACGTCTGCGCCGTCAGCAGCAGTTAAAATCGCATCTTGAATCGCATTAGTAAGGTGCGGAATCAACTGAATTGTCTGACCACCAAACTTTCCTGCACGCTCGTCTGCAATCAACTGGCTTAACAAACGTCCTGATAGCGTGGCGTTCACTTGTGTCAGCTCTGTATCAATAAAACGCTCGTAGTGGCCCAAGTCAAGATCAGTCTCGGCACCGTCTTTAGTGACAAAACACTCGCCATGTTCCTTAGGATTTAAAAGGCCCGCATCTACGTTAAGATACGGGTCGCACTTCTGAATTGAAACTTTATTACCTTTACCCTGTAAGACTGCAGCGATCGATGCCGCTGTAATGCCCTTACCTACCCCCGAGAGTACACCCCCAGTTACAAAAATATATTTCTGTTTTTTGCCCATGAATTCATTGTTCTCCATGGGATTTCATTGTAGCACACTTTTTGGCATGCGCGCTATATGTAGCGTGTACTGTTGTACTTTCTACCCTATCAAACTATAGAGGTCAGACCCTGCATCGTAGTGACGAATCACGTCCGATGCTGCCCATGCTTGCTGAACAGGCTGCAAGATTTCCCATGACCGCAGCACTTCTTCACTACCTGCAAAGACGCTCTTGCGTGAGCGGATTGCGTCGACAATCACTTGCTCGTATGCGTCAGGTAATACGGTATTTTCAGGGTACATAAATGACAGCGTCTGCGTTTGCAGCTCGCGTTCGTAGCCAGGTTTTTTGGTAAAGACCTCAATCTCTACACTTTCATGCGGCTGAATTCTAAAGATAAGACAGTTTGTCTGCGCTTCGTGCGACTTTTTGAAGTGAATCCGTACCTCAGTCGCCTTCTTGTCCATTGCCTTGCCTGTCGCAAGTATCAGCGGAACACCTTTCCACTGCTCGTCGTGTGACTCCAGACGTACAGCAGCAAACGTCTCGGTCATACTCTCTGGATTACCCACCTCATCACGGTACGTGCTGTACTGCGCCCGGACAGCTGTGGTCGGGTCAGCCGGTGCAATAGCTTTAAGTGCTTGTGCGCGTAGCTCTGTGACGCCGCTCCAGTCAAACTCATGCGGCACATCCATCAGTGTAATGGCTAGCAGTTGCATCAAATGTCCCTGCAATACGTCACGCAGCGCACCAGTCGGCTCATAAAAGTCCGTTCTGCCCTCGATACCAATACTCTCGAGCGCCACTACCTCAATTTTTTCGATTGCTTGGTTGTTCCAGACATAACTAAAGAGTGCGTTCCCGCCACGAAACGCCACGATATTTTGTGTCATTTCTTTTGCTAAATAATGATCAATACGATACACCTGCGACTCGTCGTAATAGCGTGCAACATGACCAATCATCGTCTCGGCAGATGACAAATCGATCCCAAACGGTTTTTCTAGCAGTAGTTTTGTATTGCTTGTATTGATACCCGCTTGGCCTAACAATTCCACAATCTGCGCACTGGCAGCAGGTGGAACAGACAAATATACCAACAATTGTTCATCCTCACCGAGTGCAATGACGTCTTTTAATCGATGGTATTCAGCCGCATCTGATACGTTCATCGTTATCTGCGAAAACCGACCAAGTAGCTGCTCGCTCTCTGTTGGCAGCAGCGCTGCCAAATCAAAGTCATGACGCGACACGCCAATAACAGAAAGGTCGTCAAAGTCACCTGTCTTCATAATCTGTGACAGAGCTGGCAACAGCTTACGTGTACTCAAGTCGCCAGTGATGCCAAAAATAACTAATTTTGTTCTCATGTCTTTAGTATAGTCCGATTATTGAAAAATATCTGGTAAGGGATCGCCAAAACGCACTTCTTTTAGATCAATCACGCCTCGGCCCTTCATATGTGGATACTGCACATGGTAGGCTTCATCGACACTACCAAACACCGCATCGTCCCATGAAAAACCAAGCTTCGTCGCGGTATCGCGCACTGCCACTTCGCTCTCACCCTCAATTTCAATATAGGGGTTCAGCCACGGCCACTCGTCCAGCACAACCTCGACGTCACCCATCTGCCACGTCTCACGCTTTGACTCCTGAAAGGTTATCGGTGCAAGCCCCGACTCGGTCATGATTTGTAGCATCGTATCAAAGTTACTCACCTCAACTTCATGCTCACGGGCGCCCGATAGCGATAGTGAGGTAAATTCCTTGAACGTCAACGTGACTTTATCCCCTTGGTCCCGGAGGCGCAAAAAAGCGTCGCGTCCATCCCTGCGCATCTCGGGCGTTTCACTCAATGCGCGCTTCATCAGTCGCATTGGCTGCTCACACGTCGCACCAACTTCTGTCAGTTTTGCACGAACATCATCGAAGTCAACGTTTAAAAACTTAACTTCGATCTCTGTTTTCATTATTCAGACTTTGTACCAGATCCAGCGTTCACTTCGTAGCTGGTGTTTGTACTTTCAAAGAAGTTGACCAACTGCAGTGTGTCGTTAGCAGCTGCCATCCACTTCGCAGGGTTTGATACCTTGTAGTGTGCTTCAAAGCCAAGCTCTTCCAAACGACGGTCTGCCAAGTACTTCACATACTGGTTAATGTAGTCGCTGTTGAGGCCCAGGATACCGTTTGGTAGCAAGTCTTTGTTGTATGCCTCTTCCATTTCAACACCATCAAGAATCATCTGCTTGATCTCGTTTGCAAACTCTTCAGTCTGCAAGTCTTCGTTCTCTTCCAGTACTGTCAGGATCAAGTTGATACCAAACTTCAGGTGTAGTGACTCGTCACGTACGACCCAGTCGATGAGTGATCCAAAGTTACGCAGCAAGTTTCGCTGGCGGAACGACAAGGCAACCATAAAGCCACTGTAGAACCAAATACCTTCCAAGATAACATTGTAGGCAACCAAGTTACGGACGAAGTCCTTTTTGCCATCAGTTGTTGTGATATCAATCGTCTCTTCGGTCATGCGCTTGATGAACTTAGTCTCAAACTCTTCTTTGCGTGCCATCGAAGGGGTTTCAACGTGGGCAGCATAGGCTTGGTCACGGTCAATTGGGAACGTCTCAAGGACGTACTCAAACGTCATACAGTGGTTTGCTTCTTCCCACATTTGCTTTGCCAAGTACAAATGACATTCTGCAGCGTTCACGTATGGGTATACACCAAAGGCAAGTGCTTTATTAACAAGCAGCTCGTTTGGATTAAAGTAGCTCATCAAAAATGTGACAGCGTGTCGCTCTTCTTCGGTCATCTTCTTCCAGTCTGAAAGATCTTGACCTAGTTGGATCTCGTTTGGAAACCACGTGTTTGCAACAGCTTGGTTATAGAGGTCCATTGCCCACTGATAATGAACGGGCTTGAGCAGTAGCCCGTCTTGAATTCCGGTTCCTAGTATTCCTGGCATGATGTTCCCTTTCTAATTTGTTTATTGGCAACCTTCACACATAGTGAGGTCTGCTGGGTCAAGTGGTGCGGCAAATGTTCCGCGTGATGCTGCGTCTTCGTCAGCTTGCGCCTGAGCGTTTGCCATTGCTGCGTCAATCGCTGCAAGTTTTTCTTCGAGTGTCATTTGATCGTTGATGATTGTTGATGCGTTCACTGTTTTATCCCCTATTAACTTGTTTACGTTTGTGTTGGTGTGGTGATCGAGTTTAGCCTGTCATCCTGTCATACTCCAACCTCTTGTTTCTTGGCGAAGCCAAATCCTGCTTTACGTGGTCCGCTACCAGCAGTCGACTCAGCTTTGTTGACCTTGACGGTACTTTGTTCAGCGCTGTGTCGTGGTTTTACGTGGAGGTAGTAGGTTGTCTTGAGGCCACGCTTCCATGCTGCAGAGTAGATATCAACCATGTCGTCAATATCGCGAGTCTCAAGATACATGTTGCGGCTGATCGCTTGGTCAACCCATTTTTGTGCGCGAGCGGCAACTTCAATGAATGCGTATGGGCTCAATTGGAAGCTTGTCTTGTATACATCTTTTACTCGCTGTGGAATCAGCTCGATTTGCTGTACGTCACCCTGCAAACGAAGAACGTCTTCCTTAACATCATCCCAAATACCGAGGTTCTTAAGGTCATTAACCAGGTTAACGTTGATTTCAAGGAACTTACCGTTCAAAGTTGAGCGGCTAAAGATTTGTGCAAACTGAGGGTCAAGGCCTGGAGTTGTACCAGCAATGTGTGCAATGTTTGCGGTTGGCGCGATTGCCATGAGTGTTGCGTTGCGCATACCCTTTTTGACTTTGGCGCGGAGCTTTTCCCAGTCAAGACGAGTCTTGCGATTCACTTCAACCTTCACGCCACGATCTGCAGCCAATGTGTCGATTGTGTCGATTGGCAAGATTCCCTTGCTCCAACCACTTCCCTTGAATGTTGGGTATGTTCCGTACTTCTTTCCAAGGTCTGCAGACTCATCAATTGCGTTGTAACTGACAAACTCAATCAATTGGTCGATCAAATCATAGGCCTCTTCACTCTCGTAGCTAAAGCCAAGTTTCTCAATCACATCTGTAAAGCCCATCACACCAAGGCCCAACGCACGGTTTTGCGTGTTACTGTTCATTGCTTCTGGAACTGGCGTGTTAGTAATATCAACCAAGTTATCAAGCTGACGAATCGCACTTCGTGTACTGTCAGCCAAGCGGTCCCAGTCCCATGTTTTGTCAGGTCGAAGGTGCGCGCTAAGGTTAATACTGACCAAGTTACAAACTGCTGTGTTGTCTTTATCCTGCGGCAATGTAATCTCAGTACACAAGTTAGACAAGTGGATTGTGCTGGTGTTGTTGTTCAGCGCACGAACATTAATCGTGTCTTTCCATGTCAGCCATGGGTGACTAGTTGCTTGTAGGTTAATCAGAATCTGGCGGAACTGCTCGCGAGCTTTGATCTTGGTAAAGATACGCATCTCACCCTTTTCAGCCTTCTTTGTGTAGGCAGTGTAAGCTGCACTAAACTCTGCACCGTATAGTTCTGGAAGGTCTTTTACCTCTGCTGGGTCAAACAAGTACCAGTCTTGGTCTTTTTGAACGCGCTTCATAAACTCGTCGCTGATAAATACGGCCGTGTTAGCAAGACGCGTACGAAGGTATGGGTCACCTGAGTTTTGCTTCAGGTCCAAGAACTCTGGGAAGTTCAGGTGCCAGTTTTCCATATAAAGTGCTGCTGCACCAGCTTTTTTACCCTTACGGCTTACGGCAAAGAGTGCTGTGTCGATCATCTTCATAAAAGGAATAGGACCAGTTGATTCCGTGTTGGTTGTCTTTACCGGGCTGCCCGCAGCACGAAGTTTGTTAAGGCTAATACCAATACCGCCGGTGCCTTTGGCAATCCACATAACATCACGAACACCCTTTGCAATTGAGTCCATGTCGTCCTGTACTTCAATCAAGAAACAGTTCGATAGTTGCGGGAACGATCCACCAGCGTTTACGCGAGTTGAGCCACCAGGAACATAATCAAGCGCGCTCATGTGGTCATAAAAGTCGAGAGCACATGCAGTTGGGTCTTCTGCGTTAAAGCTGAGTCCCATAGCGATACGCATGTGAGTAAACTGAGGAACCTCAATTGGTTCGCCACTTTGCTTACGGAGTGCATAACGGTTTTTGTTTGTGACTACACCCAAGTACTTGCTCAGGTTGTCACGTGTTGGGTCGAGTGCTTTTGCGAGTTGCTTCAAATCAAACGTTTTACCATTCATACGTTCGTCCAACAAACCATCAGCAACGCCTTGCTTCAGATATTGCTCAAACTTCTGTTCGTGCAATTTCTTCAGCTCTGCCTCGTCGACATAATCACCCAAAATATTCTTATAGATATTCTTGAGCAGCAACCTCGCTGCGATGATGTCAAAGTCAGGATCATCTTTGACGTTTTGCAGTGCTGTGTGAATGACTGCTTCATCAAGCTGCTCACTAGTGATACCGTCAAAAAGCGTCAGTTGAAGTTCTGTTGCAACCTGGACTACTTTACTGATCTGGTCAGGCAGACCTTCAGTCGCTTTAACGAGTGCTAAATTAATTTTGTTGGCGTCAAACTCTTCGCGGGTGCCATCGCGTTTGACGACGTGAATGTTACTCATATCCCCAGTATCCTTTTTGTTATAGTTACCTTGCTCATCAACACACCACCTCCCCAGGTCAAAAGTAAGAGATAGACCGAACCGGCCGCTGTTATCTCTTGCTAAATGTGTATTTTGATGTCAGTACTACATATGTAGTGCTTGTGTATGACTATAAGCCCCCATATATAGTTTTTCAAGCCTTTTTGTGTGTTTTTTTCACCACAAGCATAAATGGAATGCGCTAACACCTTAAAAACTGTGGATAGTGTAGTGTTTGTTATTTACAACGCTACATGTAGTGTTTGTAAAACAGCGTGTGTCGTCATAACGAACTGACTGATATACTAATGATATGGCAAAGAAAACCCCCAAAGCACTCATATACATCATCCTGATTGGCATCGCAATCATCGTTATCGCTATCGCAACAAGTATTATTGCAGGTGGTATCGACGAAAATAACCGCAGAGCTCCCTTTATCAAGCCAGAAGGAAAGCTCGTTGTTGAGTCAAACAATACCTACGATAGCAAGGTGGTCGCTTACCTCGAGGCAGACCGCAAGGGCGACTATTGTGCCGCAAGAACCCTCGGACACGACGATGCTTGGATCTATACGCTTGCCTGGTGCACGCAAACACACAAGGACGAAGGATATATTAGTGCCTATGAACTTCAGGGACGTCTTGGCTATACGGCAGCTGACGACAAAGTGACGTCGTCGCGATTCGTCGGCGAAGGCAACATACCTCCTGTCAAAGACCTCTTTCCCTACGACATATACACCTCATCACAGAACGAAATTCAAAAAGACATCTTTAAAACCCTTGATGCAGCCGCACGTTCACGCGAGGCATCACTCAAACGATGAGTCCAACAATAACTGTTATCCGTGCAATCGGCTCTGAATTTGCAAGACGCTTGTTCATACCCGTTGCCATTAGTGGTGCAATCATGTTTACTCTCCTTATTATTGGTGTCGTCTTTCTTGGCACGCTTAGTCAATGGTGGCTTTTGCTACTGATCCCGGTCATCGCATTCCTGTGTATTGCATCAGCGGTCCTAGCGGTTGTCTGGCTGGTAATCCGCACAGTCCGGCCTTCTCAAACAAAAACCCAGCGCACAGCCGTTAAATCCTTTGTCGACAAACTCCAGCGACTCTCAGATGCCGTGCAGACGCCCAAGATCGTCTTGTTGTTTCGCATTGTTCGCGACATCGCTGCCCCACGCAAGGACGGTTTTATTGGCAGCATGGCTGACGATACGGCATCACTGAGACGTGACTTCCAGGCACTAACACGTATACTCGATAACCGTTAGCAATTGACATTTGTCAGTTTATATGCTAATAATATAGACATAGCTTAAAAATAAAAAAATGTCTGAATTACTCTTAGAAACAAGTCCAGAGTCACTTACCCACACTCCATCGGAAGAGTATTTAGATATTGGTGGTGCTGAACTCGATATACCAGCAGTACAAAAAATTGGTGAAGCCCTGAACTCGAATGAGACTTTTATGGTAGTCGGCGGGGGCGGGTCGGGAAAAACTGAATCTATGGCGACAGCCTTCGAACTCCAAGATAAAGGCTATGACTTTTTTGACTTAAGAAAATGGACAGTTTCACAGCTTTCGGACGAACAATTTCGTATTGCAAGTTTGGAAGACCCTGAGTTGAACGGACAAGCACGGGATTTTCTCGTACAGCTACATGAGATTTTAAGTTTGCACGCGGCCGTTGGAGAAAAGGACGGCGAATCCGTTGAAGACATTATCAAAGAACTATACATGACCGATCAGACGTACGGTATAAAATTTGCTGAAGCCTATATGCTCGATCGCGCAATACAGCAATTACAAGGTAGTGCCGAAAACTCGGACGGACTGTCCGACGAACTCCTCACTATTATGTCCTCAGAAAACGAGATATTAGTTCTTGATGAATTCGATTTATCGATTGGTGACAGCCTCGCACCTGTTGAAATTGAGACGGCAGCTAAACTGATTCAACTTGCCAAGCAAAAAAGTGCTCAGCTAGGGCTTGTCGTTCATCCCGCCGCGCGAAAAGACCCTGCGTTTATGAGCACAGTTGGCGAAACACTTGCTGAAAGTGGTAAAATTCACGAGATTGATATGGGCTATTTTCCTGAGTCAGTTGAAAGTGCCGTGCTTTCTCAGATAGGATTAGACGGCGAAAAAGCGGTACAATTTATGCAAGAGGTTCAAGGAATCCCGACGGCCTACTTGGACATCTGCATAAAGCCAGAACTACGATCACAGTTACTGAGCCAAGACCCGGAGCAAAGATATCACACTCTTCTTGAACTAGTTGAAGCTAAAATTGCTAAAAATAAACCCATCATCTTTGACCGCATGACACCGGAAGCTCAAGAATACCTGATGGAAAAAGTGAACGGAAGTGAGTCGTCAACAACGAGTAAGGAGATTATCAATGAGGCTCTTATTAGCCTGTATGTTTCAGAAAAAGACGGGAGAATATTCATGCCTCCAATAGTGAAGCGGGTTCTCAGTTAGCAAAGTGTAGATAGGTCAAAGTTGACTATCGTTTCTCTCATTCTTGACTGGACAAATGAATATAAGTATGATATGATATATTTAGATTAAATTAAAATAAACACAAGGGAAAAGATTATGCCAGGGCCAGAATCTGAAACTATAGTACGCAAAGTTGAGGATATACTATCAACAGTAGACGAAGCGCCACAAGAACAAGAAACTACCTCAGAAGTCACCGAAACTGTTTTTCATGGTACGAGCTTAGAGAATGCTAGGCGTATATTGGAAGAAGGCTTCAAACTTGCGCCCCACCCTGGTAAAGCTAATCTTGGGCCAATCGGCTGGTTCGGTACAGATATCGAACTTGCTAAGCTTTACGGCTTAGAGACAAGAGCGCGTGACGATCAAGGTATGTTAACTGTTCAGCCTGGTAGAAACCCAGGCTCTAGTGCGCCGTCGTATAGTGTGGTGATGGAAGCTGAGATTCCAAGGTCAAGTGACCCTAGGGGCCTCAGTGCAATCGAAAATGGTATTGAGTACATAGGTCAAACACGTATAGTAACGGAGCTTGGGATGGGTAATGTTGCTATAAAAGCCATGAAACTATTTGAACACAAACCGACAGCCGACGGAATGTTATCTGCCTCTGGCAGGCTTATCGATGAATATACATTCGAACCAGATAAGTCACTCCTCAAACGTATGCAAGAAAAAATACGTCGTAAGAAGAATGAAATAATGGGACGACCGACTCTGTAAAACAGGACGAATTCATTCTCTCAGACAAATTGTTTCGTCCTGCAGAGTCCGAATTAGTTTTCGATATTTTCGGCGGGTAAATACCTTGCTGGGGGCAACGCGCCGAGGCAACTTATTACGATTTTGCTGCAAGTACAATATGGCGGAGGAAGAGGGATTCGAACCCTCGATACCCTTGCAGGTATACTACCTTTCCAAGGTAGCGCACTCGACCACTATGCGACCCCTCCAGTTGTTTTATTATACCAGTCGCTATACATAGGTAACGGTTGTATAAATCACGCCATAATGACTGTTGCCGTATGTCAAATCAACGCCCATAATTAAGGTAATGGCAAAGATAAAGACACCACCAGTTATCGAACTGCACAACCTCAAAAAACGGTTCGGTATTGGTGACGCCGAGCACTTTGCGCTTGATGGTATGGACCTGACGATTAAAAAGGGTGAGTTTATCGCCATCATGGGTCCAAGTGGCTGCGGCAAGACAACGCTTCTTAATATCCTTGGGCTGCTTGATCACTCGACCGATGGTGAGTATAAACTTGATGGCCAAGAAGTGAGTACGCTTGGCCCGCGTCGACAAGCACGCATTCGCAGCCAGCAAATCGGCTTTATTTTCCAGAGCTTTAATCTGATATCCCGATTAAGTGTCATCGAAAATGTTGCCTTGCCTCTCACCTACAAAGGAGTGTCGCACACCAAGCGACTCGAGCTTGCCAGCGACATGCTCCGCACCTTTCACCTCGGTGAGCGAGAATATTATATGCCTTACCAACTGTCTGGCGGCCAAACACAGCGCGTCGCAATTGCTCGGGCTCTCGTCAACGAACCATCGATCATTTTGGCAGATGAGCCAACTGGTAACCTCGACTCGCGTTCAAGCCATATTATTATGGAGGAGCTGTCAGACCTCCATAAGCGCGGCAACACAATCATTATGGTGACGCACAACCCTCGCCTGACCAGCTACGCCAGCCGCGTTATCACTATGTTGGACGGCCGTGTTGACACCGACACAATGGTGCTTCCACAACTGACAACAACTCCCGCAAAACGTCCACTAGGCACCACAACAAAAAAGAAAGCCAAGCGTAAAAAGCCGGCAAAAGCAAAGAAGGTCACATCATAATGCGTTTTCTTCTCCTTAATCACGTCCAAAACGCCTATCAATCGCTTCGCAGCAACCGTCTACGCAGCTATCTGACGATGTTGGGCGTCACTATTGGCGTCGCCAGCATCACCACCATCCTGGCACTCAGTGCCGGTGCCAGTAAGGTCGTCAGCGACCAAGTCGATGCACTCGGTGGCAACATTGCCGTTATTCGACCAGGCGCTTCGACAACCGATCCCCTCTCGGGCCTCACGCAGCCAAAAACGCAACGTGACTTTGCTGCTAGTACACTCACCGAGACCGACCTAACAGCCGTCAGTCGTATTGCACACGTCACCCAGGCTGCGCCACTGATGATTCTTGGAGGCAGCGTCCGAGCCGACAGTACCGCGCCCGACAACACACCAATTGTGGCATCGACACCAGAATTAGCGACTATCTCTAACTTGAAGGTAGAATCAGGGCAATTTCTTGATACGCGCGTCAGTCCAGATACTGTCGTGATTGGCACACAGTTATCTATCGATGTCTTTGGAACAGAGCAATCTATTGGCAAAACACTTACTGTTCGCGGCAAGTCCTTTACAGTGATTGGCGTCTTAAAGCGCATGAACGATCCTATCAACTACAATCAAGTCGACTTTGACAGTGCGCTGATTATGAGCCTCGAGAGCGGCAAGCTGCTTAACCAAGGCATCGCACAAATCCAACAGATTAACATCCGCAGCGACTCTATTACGAACCTCGATCAGATTATTATTGATATTAACAAACAACTTATCGCAAACCACGCAGGTGAACATGACTTCTCTGTCCTGTCCGGTGAGCAAATATCGCGACCAACTAACCAGCTGTTTTACGCTATTGCAGGCGTCACCGCAGCTGTCGCTGCAATCTCACTCCTTGTTGGTGGCATTGGTATTATGAACATTATGTTGGTCAGTGTCGCCGAGCGAACACGCGAGATTGGTATCCGTAAAGCACTCGGGGCAACCAACTCAGACATCGCCTCACAGTTTATTATTGAGTCCCTGGCAATTGGTATTGGTGGCGGTATTGGTGGCTACATTATCGGCTATCTGTTGGCCTTCGGCATTAGCACTTTCCTCACGTTTGACCCAGTAATCAACTGGCAAATCGCGGTCGTGGCGCTTGGCGTATCGACTATCACCGGAACATTCTTTGGACTCTATCCAGCCTTCCGCGCAGCACGCAAAGACCCAATTGATTCACTAAGAGAGTATAACTAGCTCCTAAAATCGGGTGGCGTCCGGTGGGGCAGCACCCAGATTTGTTTTCTGATTGTAATCAATCGAAAAAAATCTAGGGGCAAACCGGACGACAGGACCCGAGTTGAGACGTTAGCTTAATTCGTGTTTAAATTTTTCAATCAAATCAACTGGTGTTGGGTCGACGTTATTTAAGATAGCGACGTAAATACTGACAAAGTCCGCTAAAATACTTCCCCACAACATCTGCTGAATCGGTGTTTCACCTGCCAAGGTAATAATTGTTGCCTTTGGTCGCTTACCACTTAGCAATCGGTCCGACACCTCAAAGCGCTTCAGGATTTGCGGATGCTCAAGGTTGCTGATGATATCAAAGACAGCAAATGGCTTTTCAACTGGGTGTGATGTCCAGCCCATAAACTCGTTGTGATTAAACTCTGAATATTCGTTCCAAAATGCCACATTCTTAGCGTTCTCGTTCCAACTAATCTTCCACTTGTACGCAACGGGTGCAGACAGCGCACCGCCGTAAAAGACAGGTGTTTTGCCAACAGCCTCAAGGGCAAGTTGCTTGGCATAGTTGTGTTCTGTTGGGACGTCACCAAGCCACTGCTTGCCCTCTTGCTCCAGCCAGTTGGCTGTCGCTGCAATCTCGTCCAAGCGTGCCTGGGAAACAATGTCATGATGCACAAACAATGCAATCAACACACGCAAGTTATAAATAACCGCCATACGTGGCTGCAAATTGGCAGGAATTAACGAGTATGCCAACTTATCTTCCTTGGCAATATCAATCAATTTGCCGCCCGCTGCAACAATGCTAATCTGTGCATTCTTGTCTTTTGCTTGCTCTAGCGCGCTCACCGTCTCCTCGGTATTACCCGAATAACTGCTGCCGATAAATAATGTGTTCGGTCCAACGTAGGCTGGTACATCGTATCCGCGCAATATCTCAAATGGTACAGTAATGTCGTCTTTCAACCACGTCTTGGCCAGTTGTGCAGCAAGCGCCGAGCCACCCATACCAGCGACGACAATGTTGGCTAATTCCCTTTTTTCACCATCTTCATTAAGAATAACTGCTTCGAACGATGTTTGACTATATTCGGCTGCAGCCACGGCCAAAGCATCCGCTGGATCACGTTGTTTCAGTACATTTGAATCATCTAACATTACTTGCTCCCTCTATATGTCTATGATACAGTATTTAGTAACAAAGCATAAGTATTGATAGCAGGGGTGGGCAATGGATATTAATCCGCAATCAGCAAAACCGATTAGTGATGATCAAGAGTTAGCAAAAGTATTAGCTGGCGTCAGTCAACAAGTCGACGAACCAGTCGAACCAGTGGCAGCTCCAGTTGCCCCGGCGCCAGTGACACCACCTGCACCAAGTCCATATGACACACCAGCACCAGTTATGCCTGCACCCGTTGCGCCTGTTGTTGCGCCAAGCTTCTCAGCACCAACCAACTCACCTGCAGGTGGCAGTGACCTCGAAAGTATTAAAAAGGATGCACTGAGCGAACTTCGTCCATTAGTCGACAAGCTTGACCTTGAGCCACAAGAAAAGTTTGACACCTACCTACTGCTTCTTCGCAGTACTGACGATAAAGCGCTGATCGCCCCTGCGCACGCAGCGGCACAGGCTATCACCGATGAAGCACGTAAGGCACAAGCCCTGCTTGATATCATCAAAGAGATTGACTACTTCTCTGCTCCAAAACAGTAATAAGCTTCCTTAAATAAAAATACCCGCAGTTCGCGGGTATTTTTATTACGGAATGCTTTATTAGAAGCCCATGCCTCCACCCATAGCACCAGCTGGTGCTGGTGACTCTGGTTCTGGAACATCAACAACGAGCGCACCCATTGTTGCTGCTGTTGAGGCAATCGACACTGCATTCTGCACTGCCTCTTTGGTAACACGTGTTGGATCAATCACACCTGCTTTCTTGACATCAATCAGCCCAGCATCTGGGTTGTTAACGTCGATACCAAAGCCTGGTTTGCCGACTTCGACCTGCGCAAGCAGTGCTTCACTCTTAAGGCCTGCGTTTTCAGTAATTTGCAAAAACGGCTGACGAAGTGCGTTCTTTAAAATCTGGCGACCAGCGCTCAGTGGATCAGCCCCATCGGCCTTAATACCTGCAGCGATGTTAACCAATGTGACACCACCACCTGCCACAATGCCCTCAGCAAGTGCCGCTTTTGTTGCGGCAACAGCGTCATCAACGCGAAACTTCTTTTCATCGATCTCTGTCTCTGTCGCACCACCAACTTTAATAACGGCAACTTTGCCACTCAGTGCTGCTGCACGCTTATCATAATTATCTTTATCGTATTCACTCGAGGCATTATCAGCTTGCGAACGAATCTGTGTGATACGTGCCGTCACGTCAGCTAGTTTGCCAGCGCCTTCGATAATTGTCGTGCTGTCTTTGCCAACAATCACCTTACGAGCTGTTCCCACAACATCAAGCGTCACTGTCTCGAAGGTCAAACCAAGGTCTTCGCTGACAACTGTTGCACCAGTCAGGGTCGCAATGTCACTCAGTACTTCCTTGCGGCGATCACCAAACGCTGGTGCTTTGACCGCTACAGTATTAAACGCACCCTTCAACTTGTTCAGTACCAAAATACTGAGTGCTTCGCCTTCAACCTCATCTGCAATCAAGACGACATCCTTTTTACCCGCAGCCGCAAGCTTCTCTAAGATTGGCAAAAACTCTGACACGTTACTAATCTTCTTATCCGTAATAATAATGGCTGGTTTTTCATATACTGCCTCTTGGCGACTGACGTCGGTGATAAAGAACTGGCTGACAAAGCCACGATCAAACGTAAAACCTTCAACTACCTCTGCCTCAAGTTCCAGTCCTTGGCTGGCTTCAACGGTGACGACACCGTCTTTACCAACTTTTTCAATCACATCGGCGATTAGTTTTCCGATCGTGCTATCACCAGCACTAATCGTTGCTACTTCTGCTACACGGTCAGATTTTCCTTCGATACTCTCTGATAACGTATCCAGCTTAGCAATGACTTCAGCACCAGCTGATTCAATGCCTTTGCGAAGTTCTTGAGGATTATATCCTGCAGTAATTAATTTGTTCGCTTCTTTTAAGATATTGTAGGTCAGCACCGTCACAGTCGTCGTTCCGTCACCAACAACTTTATTCAGCTTGCTCGCAGCCTGCTTAATCAGTTCCGCGCCGACTTTATATCCTAATGTCTCATCATCAACCTCTGGTAGATCAACCGCCTCAGCAACAGTCACACCGTCGTGCGTCACCGTTGGGCCACCGTATCCTTTCGCGATCACAACATTGCGACCTTTTGGCCCATACGTTACTTTAACCGCGTCATAGAGTGCCTTCGCCCCGCCAAGAACGCGGTTACGAGCATCGTCATCATAGAAAACTTTTTTACTCATCATCGATCCTTTCTAGAGCGTCGCAAGGACGTCTTCTTCTTTTACTATTAAATATTCCGTTGCATCAACTTTTAAAAGTGTCGTTGCGTATTCTTTATAGACAATCCTATCGCCTACTTTGAGCGATGCAACGTCTGGCCCGATAGCCACAACCTTTGCAATCACGGGCTTTTCAGTTGACGAATCTGGCAGGTAAATGCCGCTCGCAGTCTTTGTTTGCGCAACTTCGCGCAGGGCTACCAAACGGTCTGCCAGAGGTTTAATTGGTGAACTCATAATTATTCCTCCTTATTATTCAGTGTCTCTATTGTAGTTAAAATAATTGGCACTTGCAAGGCTAGAGTGCTAACTTTTTTACGCACAGCATATGCGTTACAATGGTATGCAATGACAGCGCGCTTCGCTACACCTGACGAAATTACCAACTGGGATACGCACATCCTGGCTAATCCCGACGGCGGCAACGTCTTTGCGAGTTACGAATATGCTCAGCAAAAAGAGACGGGAGGCTACAGGGCACGCTTCGCATTTGTTGGCACGACCGCAATCACTATACATGAAAAAAATGCTGGTCCGCTGGGTAGGTTATGGTACCTGCCAAAAGGTCCAGGAGTTACCACAACAAAAGAGCTGTTTGCCGTACTCGAAGCGCTCAAACCTCTCGCTGCCAAACACAATGTATTTGCTATTCGCATTGAGTCTGAACTACCCCGCAGTGCACAGCCGACCCTTGCCCGCCATGGTCTCATCAAGGCTCGTCCTATTATTCCTAATCCTTCAACTATCACTCTCGATATTAGCGCCCGGATTGACGACGTGCTAATGAGTCTTCCCCAAAAAGGCCGTCATGCAATCAGGCGTGCCGAGCGCGATGGCGTGACCGTTGAAGCCGTAAAAGCATCCGACAAAAACTGCCGCATACTGTTTGACCTCCTCGCACTGACTGCCGAGGGACAATTTGGTATCCGTAGTCACGAATACTACCGGGCATTCTGGCAACGATTTGAACGCGCAGGCCTTGGACAGATCTTTTTTGCAACATATGAAGGCAAGATTGTTGCTGGTGCATTTGCTATGAGCTTCGGTACAAAAAGTACCTACCTTATTGGCGCATCAGTTCGCAAGCGAACGGCATATGGCGCAAGTCACCTGTTACAGTGGCATGTCATTGAGTGGGCAAAATCAAAAGGCGCACTGCTCCACGATTTTTGCGGCGCTCCACCCAGTGAAGAGATTAACAATCCCGAGCACCCTCACTATGGTATCGGTCAGTTTAAAACCGCATTTAATAAAACGGTCATCGACTATATTGGCTGCTACGACCTTGTCATCAAGCCATCACAATATAAGCTGTGGTCACTAGCCGGTGAACGCATCGCTCGGCGCGTACACACTTACAAACATCACGATTCATATTACTAGGCCAAAGGAATACACATGACACTCATTAACAGATCAGTACTTATGTCCGATGCACGTCACTTTAGTACCGAACAGCCGATTAATCCCTATTACCACGACGATCCTTTGGATGGTACAAAAGCAAACGCAGAGCATGCGGCAGTCCACGACCTTCTTACACAAGCGGGCATTACAGTCACACAGGTTGCATCACCAAACGACAGTCAAGATGGCGTTTATACTGCCAACTGGGCACTTGTTCGCGGCAAAACAGCAGTCCTTGCCTGCCTGCCTAATGCACGTAAAGCCGAGGAAGCCTACGCCGAAAAAGTACTACATAACCTTGGCCTCACTGTCGTCCATATACCAGACAATCTGAAGTTTAGCGGACAAGGCGATGCCTTGGCATGCGGCAACTACCTCTTTTGTGGTAGCGGATATCGCAGTGACGAAGCAGCGCAAGCCTTTGCGGCAGACGCACTTGGGTACGAGCGTATCCAATTGCAAACCATTCCCCAAGTCGATACATCTGGCATCCCCGTTATCAATGCTGCGTCTGGATGGGCAGACAGCTTTTTCTACGACATCGACCTCGCACTGGCTGTCATCAAGCCACCAACTGCCACGACAAAAGGCCTCATTGCCTATTGTCCTGAAGCGTTTGTTCCAGCCAGTCGTCACATACTCGAACAATTTGATGGCGTAGATAAAATTACCGTCTCACTTCAGGAGGCTCAAGAGGCATTTGCAACCAACCTCGTTTCAACCGGCCAGACAGTGATCATGAGTGCTAACGCACCCCACCTCACGCGTGATCTGCAGTCCTACGGACTCAAGGTTGTATCACCAGTCATCACCGAGTTACTAAAAGGCGGTGGCTACATTCGCTGCGTCACGCTCACGCTCGACTGAACGTGTTATTTCTTGGTGTGACTAAGCACTTGAAGCGCGCCAGTAACGGCTTCAATCTCGTTCCATGAATACGTGCCATCCATTCGTTCAATAGTCTTTTCGTGGCCTTTTCCCAGCAACACAACCGTATCGCCCGCTGCTTTTGCGCGCGTCAGCGCAAAGCCAATCGCCTCTTCACGGTTCAGCACCAAGAACAAATCTTTATTTATTTTTTTGCCTGATTTTTTGGCACCACCTGCAATCTGCTGCAAAATTTCGTTACCATCCACGTCACGGTCATCTTCTTCTGTCAGGATAACTTCGTCGCTGTATTTGCCAGCAATTTCACCCTGTATAGCCCGCTTTGTTTCGTCTCGTCGGCCAGCAGATCCAAATAGGGTAATGAGTCGTCCTTTGGTCGATGCGCGCAAGTCACTCAGTAACCGTTCAAACGAGTCTGGTGTGTGTGCAAAGTCCACAATCACCGTAAAGTCTTGTCCCGCGTTGACAACAGTCATACGACCCTCAACACCTTTCAAGGCTTTGATGCCATCTTCAATCTGTTTTGTTGTAAGTCCCACAACACGTCCAGTTGCTACCGCTGCAAGACTGTTATAGACATTGAACTCGCCGGGGATATTACACTGTATATCATAACTATCTTTGCCAATCGTTGCCTTAAAGCGGCTACCATCTGCGCCCATGTGAATCTTGGTAGCTTTCAGGTCTCCATCTTTCAGCCCGTACAGCACAGCATGCGGAATGACTTCATTAAAGGCATTTGCATTCGGATCATCTGCATTAATAATGCCTGTGCGCTTGCCGTGCTTGGATGCAATCTTAAACAATCGCACTTTTGCCGCCAAGTAGCGCGCGAATGTCTTGTGATAATCCAAGTGCTCGTGTGTGATATTGGTCATTACCGCAATCTCATAGTCGATTCCCCATACGCGGTGCTGTGCCAGTGCATGACTCGTTGTCTCGAGCACTACCCATTCAACACCTGCACGCTTAAAATCTCGCAGGCGCTTCTGCAAGAGTCCTGCTGATGCAGTTGTCATGTGGGCAACTTGCGGTGTAATGTCGTCGTTAACACCATAGGCAACAGTAGTCATGAGGCCTGTCTTTTTACCAGCCTCAACCAGCATCTTGTGAATCATAAACGACGTTGTTGTTTTGCCGTTAGTGCCCGTCACACCAATAATATGCATACCTCGTGACGGAAAACCGTACTTGACGTTCATCGCAACAGATTCAAGCAAATGGCCAAACGGTTCAACCGCACCGAATAAACTGGTTGGGATGAATTTTTTTACAATTGTTCGGATATTTGCCATA
>JAKQOF010000059.1 GCA_029565375.1 bacterium | reverse complement strand
GCACTATCGGACGCATGGCAAAAAGGAGCACAGCTTTTGAGTCGTGAGATGCGCGTCGAACTTGCCAATGATCCGCTTGAGCTTCTTGCGGTCGACGGGTCCGCCAATCAACAAAAGTCTGACGGCGACGCAGCAACATGGCTACCTGCGTATAAACCGTTTCGCTGTCAGTACGTTGCCCGACAAATTAACGTCAAACAAAAATACGGATTGTGGGTGACTGAGGCTGAGCGGGATGCGATAAAAAACGTCTTATCCAGTTGCCCATCGCAACGTCTGCCAGCGCAGTAGTTGCAGCAATGAGGGATATTTGATATACTACTATTAGTACATTATTCCGGCCGGCAGGTCGGATTTTTTCATAAAGATAAGGAGAAAAAGCAATGGAAGAAATCAACATTAAACAGCTAACCCTCGCGGTTCGCACAATTGCAGAAGAGAAAAACCTCCCAGAAGAAACAGTATTATCTGTAATTGAGCAGGCTATTGCTGCTGCATGGCGTCGGGACAACGGCGAGCGTGACCAGGAAGTTCGTAGTGAGCTGAACGTTAACGATGGAACGGCAAACGTTTTTGTATCACGTGAAGTTGTTGAAGAAGTAGGTAGCGACGCTGTCGAGATCAGCTTGGCAGATGCAAAGAAGGTTAAAAAAGATGCTGTCATCGGCGACATTATTGAAGAAAAGCACGAAGTAACCAGCTTTGGTCGTGTGGCTGCGCAAACAGCTAAGCAAGTTGTCTTGCAACGACTCCGCGAAGCAGAGCGTGAAGTTGTTCTTGAGGAATACGAGGATAAGATCGGCACTGTTGTTAACGGAACCGTACAACGAGTAGAACCTCGTGTTATTCGTGTTGAGTTGGGTAAGGCTACTGGTATTATTCCTCAAAGCGAACAAATCCAGGGCGAGTTTTATAACGTCGGTAGCCGCATTAAGGTCTTCATTAAAGACATTGAACGTGACAACCGTGGTCCTCAATTGATTTTAAGCCGTGGTAACGAACAGTTTGTTGAATACTTGTTCCGTCAGGAAGTTCCAGAGCTTGAAACTGGTGCAGTTGAGATTAAGGCAATTGCTCGCGAAGCTGGTCGACGCACAAAGCTTGCGGTGATTAGCACTGTTCCTGGTGTTGACCCAGTCGGTACATTCGTTGGTGGACACGGTACACGTGTTCAGGCTGTTATGAACGAGATTGGCGATCAAGAGAAGATCGACATCATTACGTTTGACGAAAACAACGAGCAGTTCATCAAGAATGCGCTGAGCCCAGCTGAAGTCAGCAAAGTTGTTATCAATGAAAAAGACAAGCGCGCTACTGTGTATGTCAGCGAAGACCAACAGTCGATCGCTATCGGACGTGCTGGTCAAAACGTTCGTCTGGCAAGTCGCTTGACTGGCTACGAACTTGATATCGAACAATCTGCTCCTGTCAAAGCTGCTGCGCCTGCACCAAAGAAGGATATCGAAGACATTCTTCTCGACGCTGTACAAGAATCAGCAGAGTAAGTTAAAGTACCAAATATAATTAGCACTCGCTTGACCCGAGTGCTAATTTTGCTATACTAGATACATAACAACCGCACATAGTGATAAATGCGCTTGCATAGCGTCCCTAGGAGGATAGATAATAGTAGTATGGCTGATGACTTTGCAGAATTTGTATCTCATCTGACCGACAATGCTCGGACTAGTCTCCATCACGCCAATGTGATTGCCCAGGGCTACGGCAGCCCATATATTGGCACAGAGCACTTACTCTTAGGTGTACTTGCGCAAGGGTCATCCGTCGGAGCAAAATTACTTGCTGACGCTGGTGTCACGCTCGAACGTGCACAGCTTGCCTTAAATCTTGTCCCGTTGACGACGGTTATTACTGTTGGCCTCAAAGGCCTCAGCGAGACCGCCAAACTGACGCTAAAAATGAGTTGGGAGATTGCTCAAGAATTTCACCAAGAATATCTCGGAACAGAACACATTCTCTACAGTATTTTAAGCCAAAAGAATGCGAGAGCAACAGTGTTGTTACGTGACATGAATGTGGATTTGAATGAGCTAACCGCTGAACTCGAAGAATTTTTTGATCGTCAAAACGACATGTACCAGGATGCGGAGGGCGTACCAAGCACGACTATTAAAAAGCCAGCACCACGAAAGGGCGCGCTTGAAACATTTGGGTCTGA
>JAKQOF010000056.1 GCA_029565375.1 bacterium | reverse complement strand
CCTATTTCATAACACGGCTTCGCTCCAGGTCTGAACAAGGGTACCGACGCCTTGTCAGCCTTGGGCTGCAGATGTGTTACGAAATAGCAGTGACTCGGGTGCTCTATACTATAGACACCACGACTTTTGTTTCTTCTTTTAAAACGAAGGATTAAGTAGTTTGTTGAAGTATCGTTCGTACTTCTGCAGTTGTTTTGGTGTGCATCAGTTGCTCACGTAACTCAGATGCGCCGGGAAAGTCTCGGATGTATATTTTAAAGAATCGCTTGAGCGGGTCGAACTTTCTCTCCCCAAGCTCCTTTGAGTATTTGTCATGTAAATCAAGCTGTAGGTTTAACAAGCCAATGAGTTCGTCGCGAGTATGTTCGCGCTTTTCTTTTTCGAACGCAAACGGGTTATGAAACACACCGCGTGCAATCATGACGCCGTCAACACCGTATTTTTTAACAAGTTCTTCACCGTGCTGACGATCTTTGATGTCGCCGTTAATCGTCAGGAGTGTTTGCGGAGCAATGTCATCACGGAGTTTTTTAATCTCGGGAATAAGTTCAAAGTGAGCGTCGACTTTACTCATCTCTTTACGTGTCCGAAGATGTATCGTTAGGTTTGCGAGGTCTTGTTGCAACAAGAATGCTAGCCATTCTCTCCATTCGTCAACTTTATGTGCGCCCAGTCGTGCCTTGACACTCACAGGAAGGCCCGCGGTTTTTGCTGCAGTAATCAATGCAGCCATCTTTTCATATTCACCAATCAGTCCGCTACCACTTCCCTGTCGTACAACTGCTTTGTCTGGACAGCCGGTGTTAATATCGATTCCCGCAAATCCCTGATCTTTTAATCCCTGAGCCATTTGAGCAAACTGTTCCGGATTATTACCCCAGATGTGACCAACCATCGGCTGCTCGTCATCGGTAAACGTTAGACGACCTTTCGTGCTATGTGCACCTTGAGGACTGCAGTAACTAGCCGCATTGGTAAATTCGGTAAAGAATACGTCTGGACGTGCAGCATGCGCAATAACATGACGAAAAACGACGTCGGTTACCGCTTCCATTGGTGCGAGTATAAAAAACGGTTTCGGTAAATCGTTCCAGAAATTTTTCATTATACTATTATCTCACAAAACATCTCTCAGCTTTCATAACGAGTTGTTATGGATACTGAGAGATGAACGACAGTATGCGAACATCCCCTTGTGAAATACCAGCGCGAGCTGGACGTTATGAGCTGAGGACGCAACATGAGAGAAATCCGCAGCTCAACCGCGAAAAGCGACGAGGATAAGCGAGGTGCATGACAACACCCATAGGTACAATCGCTACACCTTGACTTGCGTTTCCACAAGCATGTCTTGCTTCTGCGGGCCGTCGTTCCTGAGTGAGGGGAAGACGACAAGTTTATGAGGGACCACGTCGCACGGGGATGAAGGCTGAGACTAGGGGGAAGTTCAGCGATCTCACATCGTGCGACGTAGCCGCCTCGTTCGTTGGACAACTCGCTATTCTTACACGAGGCAAGACGAGCGAATTGGGGGGAGCCCAACGAAGTTACATACTGTCGTTAAAGGTCGACAGAGAGATTGTGTACTATGACTACGAACACGTCCTAGTGAAAGTACACGACCTCAATCTATCGGTATAATAATACAACGATTATAGGTTATCGTCAATAAGGTCTTGCTCAAACGCCAAGATGCCCTTAAGCGATGCGTCGTATCGCGAAATATCTGGGAGGTCAAGTGTAGTGATACGTCGCCATACAGCGTTAATCAGCTTTTCGAACTGTGCCAACTCATCATGCGAGAATGTCATGTCCAGGGCGACAACAGTACCGCTTTTTGTTGGCTCAATAAACTGCAGTATCCCCTTTTCAACCGTGTAGGTATGCCAGTCACGTGCATGCTCGACAAGCAACTTATAGAACATCAGCTGCTGCTTATATTTGTGAAGCTTGATTTTCTCGTAGTCTGTTTTACCTGACCATATTTGTGACGGCTTACCTGTTTTGTAATCGGTGACGATAATTGTCTTGTCCGGCAGAACATCAACAAGGTCAAGCTTTCCGGCAAGATGTGCCTCGCCGATTATGACATGCTGATTAGCAAAGTCGAGTTCGGTTTTTTGGGTGGTTGTAAATGTATCATATCTTGCATCAAGGAACGTACG